>NZ_JNKA01000016.1 GCF_000701865.1 Mycoplasmopsis felis ATCC 23391
TCATATGAACCGTTTCTGTAATTATCTTTAATTGCTTTTTCATGTTCATATCTATCATAACCAAGATAATTTTTCATCTCTTCTTGTAAAATTTTTTCAATTAAATCTTTAGTTTGAGACTTAAGAATTTCTTGAACGTCTTCAATAGTCTTTGGTTTATACTGATTATATAATTTTTCAGTATCAAGATTAAACGTATTTTTCTTTTGCATAAAAAATCTCCTAATATAAATATTTTAAATTAAATATTTGCTATTAAGAGAATTTACACAAAATTAACTACACTTCCTATTATTGAAATTTCAAAATATTTGCTTTATTTTTAATTAAATTGTGTTATTTTAATTGAGTTATTTAACAATTCATAATAAAATCCTTTTAATGCTAATAAATCATTATGGTTTCCTGTTTCAATTATTCTTCCATTTGAAATCACAAGAATTATGTCAGCATTTTTAATGGTGCTTAATCTATGAGCAATAAGGATTGTTGTTTTATTTTGTACCATATAATCCATTGATTTTTGTATTTCAAATTCAGTAATTGTATCAACATTAGATGTAGCTTCATCTAAAATTAAAATCGGCGAGTTTTTATATGTTGCTCTAGCTATAGTTAATAATTGTTTTTGTCCTTGTGATAAATGATTTCCTTTATCTGATAAAAATGTTTCTTCTTTTTTCTCTAATTTATTTATGTGATTTTTTAAATTAGATAATTCTATTGCGTTTTTGTATAAATTATCATTTACTAATTCAGTTGATCCATAAATAATATTATTTTTAACTGTATCACTAAACAGGGATGCATCTTGAAGGATAATCGCTATTATTTGTCTCAAACTATTTTTATTTAATGTTCTTATTTCTATATCATCTATATATATAGAACCTTCATTTATTTCATAAAATCCTACTAATAGATTAATAATAGTTGTTTTTCCTGAACCAGTAGGCCCTACTAATGCTAACTTCTGACCTTGTTTTAATTTAAAATTAATATTACTAAGAGTTTGCTTATCTTTATATGAAAATGAAACATTTTTAAATTCTATATTCCCTTCAACTTTTTTATATGAAATTATTTTTCCTGTAAAATCAACAAATTTATATGCTCAATATCAATCCTCTTCATTAATTGATTGTATTTCAGTAATTTTACCTTCTATTTCTTTTATTTTAACACACTCTATTGAACCATTGTTTACTTCTTTTTCATTTTGTAATATGTCAAAAACTCTTTTACCTCCAGCTAAAGCAATAATAATTGAATTAGCTACTTCTAATATAGAAGAAACTGGACCAGAAAAACTTTTTGCAAATTGTGTAAATGCTATTAATGTACCTATTGTTAAACCTATTCCTGCATAATTACCTTGGATAATTAAAATAGCACCAAAAACAGTAACTGTTAAATAACCTATTTCACCCATTCATATTGAAAAAGGAAAAAGTAAATCTGCCAGACCTCTTGCTTTAAGTTCATTTTTATATAACTCATTACTTAATTTTTGATATTTATTAATCATATTCTTTTCTTGGGTAAATATCTTAATAGTTTTAATGGAAGAAATTGCTTCTTCAGTAAAACCAGATAAAATACCATTATTTTTTTGTCTTAAAACAAATGCTTTTTTTGATTGTTGACCTATAAAATAAGAAAAAAGTAAGATTACAACCATCATTATAATCATTATTAGTGATAATAATCAATTTAAAATAAACATAACTACCACTGACACAGATAATGTAATAATAGTATCCATAATTCTAGGTAATGAATTAGATATGAAATCACGAAGTGTTTCAATATCAGAAGTGAAACGAGACATTAAATCACCTTTTTTATTATTATCAAAAAAAGCAATTGGTAAACTTTGGATATGTATATACAAATTAGTTCTTAGTTTAGTTAGAGTTTTAATAGTTACTTTTATCAATATTCTTTTTCAGAAAAAACCAGCTAATACAGTGATAAAAAATCACAATGCTGACAAAGTTACTACTAAATAAAAATTTTCATAATCAAAAGGTTTATTTTTATAATCAGATAAAAAGTTATCAACTATTATCTTTCCTATAAAAACTTGATTATATAACATTCCACCCGTGCTTATAATAATCAAAAAAACTGAGAATAATAATTTATACTTGTAATCTTTTCATAATAAATTAATTATTTTTGAAAATGTTGAAAATCTATCTTTATTAGAAATTTTAGATGTTTTTAAACTATAAATATCTCTTCTATACCTCATTTAAACTCCCTAGTGAGTTTTGAATTTCATACATTTCTCTATAATATTTATTTTTTAGCATTAATTCACTATGTGTTCCTATGTCTGAAATTTTTCCTTCGTCAATAACTAAAATTTGATCACAGTTTAGCACTGAGCTTATTTTTTGAGCAACTATTATTTTAGTAACTTCCTTAATATTATTTAAATTTAATTTTATTTCTTGTTCTGTTTTAGCATCTATTGCACTAGTTGCATCATCTAAAATTAAAATTTTAGCTTTTTTCAATAGTGCTCTAGCTATATAAAATCTCTGTTTTTGCCCACCTGATAAATTATTTCCTGATTGAGTAATAACATAATCTAATTTTTCAGGTTGATTATTAACAAATTCTCAGATACTTGCTTGTTTTAAGACATTTATTATTTCCTCATCACTTGCATTAGGATTTCCAATTAACATATTTTCTCTGATAGAACCTGTAAATAAACCTGAATTTTGAAAAACACCCGAGATTTGACTTCTTAAAGAAGTTAATGAATATTCTTTAACATTAATATTATCAATTAATACTTCACCATTTGACACTTCATAAAATCTTGTGATTAAGTTCAATAATGACGTTTTTCCTGAAGAGGTTTTACCTACTATACCTAAAGAACTACCTTTAGGTATAGTTAAATCAATATATTTCAATGTTTCTTCTTGAGCATTTTCATATTTTAAAGAAACATTTTTGAATTCTATATCACCATCAAGTGATTTGATAATAGGATTTTGAATTTCTTGTATTGAACTTTGATAATTAATTATTTGTTTATATCTCTTCATACTTGGAACAGATCTAAATAACTCACTTGTTATATTTAAAATAGCCATAAAAGAACCAGTTATCATCCAAATATAAGTAGAAAAAGAAACGATTGTTCCTGGTGTAATTTTATTTTCTAATACTTGATTAACACCAATTAAAACTAAAGTAATTAAGGACATAAAAATTGTATTCATAGTTACTATGTGATATCAAGTAAAAATCTTTTCACCTTTTATTGAAATTTCTCCCATTTCATTATTAATGGAATCATGTTTTTTTTGTTCTTTTAATTCTGTAACATATGATTTAATTACTTTAATTGAATGTAAATTTTCTTGTAATTTATTATTATATTCATCACTTTTTTTAAATGTTCTATAGAAAATTGGCATCCCATATTTTCACATTATTATAAAAAAGATAAATAAAATAGGTAAAGAAACACTAAAAATGATTGATAATTCAATAGATTGATTTAAAGCAAATATTAAAGCAGAAAGAAACATAACAGGCATTTTTATTAGGGGTACACTAAAAATCCTAAAAACTTTTGCTATATTATCTACATCTGTATTTAAATAATTTACAATAGCTCCTGTTGGATATTTATCAATATCTTGGAATGAGAAGTTTTGAACTTTAGTAAACAATGCATATCTTAAGTTTTTTGCATATCTATATCTAGCAATAACATTTAAATAAGAGCCTGTTATTGTTGAAATACCTATTAGAAGACCAAATGATATTAAAATTAAGATATTTTTTTGAACTTCAATTTCAATCATTGATTTATTACTTGATAAATCTTCTGAATTTAACAAATCAATGATTTTTTGGATAAATGTGGGCATGTATGTTCTTAAGAAAATATCAAATATACTTAATAAAAGTGTTATTATAAATAAAATTCTACAGCCATAAGAAAGTTTAAATAAAGAAGTTTTTTTATTTAATATGTCCATCTTTTAAACACTCACAATCTATATTTTGTTTATGATATTGATATATTATTGTTAATAAATTAAAATATTTTTCTTTAAATTCCTCATTTAAAAAATAATAATTGTATAAACCTTTTTTATTAACATCTACAATGTTTAAAGTTCTTAAATCATTTAAATGTTTAGAAACGTTTGATTGTTTTTCTTTTAATAAGTGAACTAACATTTGAACATCACATTCAGTTTCATGACAAGTAAACAAATGTAAAATTATTGATCGTTTCACATTTTTTGAAAGAACTGACAACACTTGAGATATATCCATATCTACTCCTTTAATAAATTATAAAATTATTACTTTTTATCTTCTTCTCAATCTTCTTCAAATTCATTCCCTGTTATCATTCAATTTGAAGTATCGTCATAAATTTCATTTTCATTTATTTTTGTAGAATTTTTAACATCTATATTTAATGAAGATCAATAATTTTCTTCGTTTTTATTATCTACTAATTGATGATTTGGTTGTTCTTTAAAATTTTGAACTAAATCACTTTTATTTGTGTTTGTTTGATTTATTTCAATAAAATCAATTTCTTGTGTTTGAGATAATAAAATTGAATTGATTTCTCCACTAACTAAATCATTAATGTTTGATTGTTCAATTTCTTTTATTTTTGTTTCTTTATTATCAATTACTTGTTCTTCTGGGATTATTATTTCGATATTAACATCATCTAATAGATAGTTACTTTTGTCATTTTCTTTAATAAAAGTTTTATCTACATACTCATTATTATTTTCAGTTTCTTTATATTGGAAGTTGTCTTCTAATAAATACTGATTTTTTGATGTATTTTCTTGAATTTTTATTAATTCTTCTTCTGATAATTCAAATCAATTATTAATCTGATTTTGAAATTCAACTCAAGAAATTGGATTTATGATATATGTATCATATTTTTTTGCACACAAATAACGATATTTGTCTCTTATTGTAACATATTCTTCAATAGGTGTACTTCCATATTCAAAAGTATCAAAAATAATACATTTATAAGGAGTTTTATTTTTTAATATCACTAAATCGATATTTAATGAACCTATATTATAATCTTCTTTGATTTGAAAAATGTTTGGATTATTAATTTCTTTTTTAAATTCTTCTATTACTAAAGATTTAAATCAAATATGTTTCTTTGCTTTTTTGAGTTCTTTAATATTTTGATTATTTACATTTTTTAATAATAATTCTGTTTTTTCAGTTTCACCTAATTCTAAAAACTCTAATCATTTTTTGAAGATTTTTAAATCTTCTGTTGAATTGTCTGATATAGTTAATTCATTTGATTTAATTGTTTTTACAACTATCATTTTTTCTTTAGCTCTAGAAATTGCTACATTTAATGAATTTTTACCACCATATCTAGATACATATGCACTAGAGAATTTTGTATATTTATCATATGCTACAGTAATTACTACTAAATCAGCTTCATCACCTTGTATGTTTTCTAAATTTCTAAGTAATAATTGTTTACTTTCAATTGCTTTCTGTAAATTTAAATGATTTTTATAGATTTCTTCTAAAATATATTCTTTTTGTTTTGCATTTAAAGACAATAGAATTATTTTATTATACTTATCTAGGTTTTGACTAACTATTTCAATTACTTTGTCTTTCTCAATTATGTTTTTATTATCTAGTCATTGCCCTTGAACTTCTATAACTTCAATTGGTTTTTTTTCTTTATTATTACATAAGTTTACTACATCTAATTGTGAATTATAAAAATATTTTGAACTAAAAGTCATTAATGAAGCACTATTAGACCTGTAATTTTTATCTAATAATATTTCATAAACACCTAACGATGATACATAATCTAATAATGAATCAACAGTACCAAAAATAGTTTCATCGCTACTTCTACTAGAAAATCAGTTAGTTGGTTTCATTTGTTCATTATCACCTGACAAAACTTTAATTTTAGATAAGTATAAAATAGGTAAGCCATATTCTATAAATATTTGACTCGCTTCATCTAATATCCCATAATCAAATTCATTTTTATTTCATACTGATAAATCCGAATCAGGTGTTGCTACTAAAATTGGAAAGATATTTTTGATCATTTCCGAATATTTTTTAATAAATTTTGTTGGAGGTAAATTTTTCAACCCTTACACTTTGAGCAAATTCCTTGTATAACCTCATTTGTTCTATTGAAAAATTATTTACTTTATTTACTATTCTTTCGCAAACTAATTTTTCTATTATTTCTGGTTTTACTAGAAATTGATTGTAATCTATTTTTTGATAAGTGTTAATTGAATCATTAACCTTAATAAATGGATTATTTTTAGATGTGTTTTTTATATTAACATCTTGAAATAACTTAACAACTTTAGCTAATGAACCTGAAAAACCATCAAAATGATTCTTTAAATTTTTAGAAATCTTTCTTATTTTTCAATACTTAGGAAAAAAAGGTTTAAACCTTGTATTATTTATATTAAGCAAATCATATGTTAAAGTATCATAATCTATTTTACTAGTTGTAAATTTTAAATCTTTCGGAATGCTACTTAATAAAATAGCATTTTCATAATAATTTGGTTCTATTTTATATTTCGATAAATAATAATAAGACTTAAATACTTTATCAGTGTCTTCTAAATCTAAAAAGTTATTGATATTATTTAAATAATTAATTTCAAATTTATTAATAAATGGTGATTTTTCAATAGTAGTTTTACTATTAAAATGTTCTAGCATTTTTAAGTATTCTTTAATAGGTTTATAAAAATTTTTCTTTTTTTCTTTTGTATTTAAATTAAACAAACAAAAAGCACTTAATTTACCTAGTCGTTCTTGAATAACTTCTAATGCCGCTTTTTTTTGTGAAGCAACTATAGCTGTTTTTCCGTAAATTAAAATATTACTCAGTAAATTAACTATTGTTTGAGACTTACCTGTGCCTGGTGGACCTTGAATAATTGTATTTTGACATAAAGCAGAAATAACTGCTTTATCTTGAGATAAATTAGATTTAGTTAAGTTAAATAATGAGAATTCTGGATTATATAAATATTTATCTATTGCATTTTTATATTTAGTTTTATTAAACTCGACTTGAATAATGTCATCTAATTCATTGTTTTCAATTATTTCTTTCATTCTAGCACGAGCATAACCGCCTGAAGGATTATAAATTCCTAATACTACTCCAGGATGAAAAATAATATTTAAGTTATTTATCTCTTCGTTATTTAAATTAATAAAGTTGCTATAAATGTTATTTGGTAACGTATATAAGTTTTTCCAGTCCCTTTGAAGCATTTTAACAACATCATTTATAATTTGATTATTAAGAAGATTTTCAAAGTTTAAATAAAAACCATTGTTATTTAAAAAAAACATTAGTTTTTCATTTATTTTAATCTCTGAATCACACGTTAAATATGGAAGACCATTTTTAAATGTTATGTATGCTTCTTTAAAAAACAATGGTGCATATACAACTTTTTCTTCAACACGTACTGATAAAAATAAAAAACCAATATGTAATGGTCATATATTTCTTAAATCTATAATGTCATTGATAGTAACATTTAATAATTTTCAAACATTAATTGTTTTTTGTTGGATAAGTTCAAGTTTATTAAGTAATTTAAATTGTTCATCTGTAAAATCATTGTTAGTATCAATATTATTTTGTTTTAAAATTTTTTCTTTGAGGATTTTGTCATTTAAATATATTAAATCTTCTATTGTTTTTGTTTTTCTTAATTCATTAATAAAATCAGTTAAGTTTCCATTTAATAAACTCACTTCAAACTTTTCATTATAAATTACTTCATCGAATTCATCTTGTCTTAAAATGGAAAACAGGTCAAAATGATTTTTATTATTTGTGTGTGTGAATATATCTGGTTCACCACTTTTAATGTTTAACAGATTATCTAAAATGATTTTATATTTTTGTAAATTCATTTTTACCTTTCTTTTAATTTATCATTCAATTCTTTTGCTACAATTGTGCTATATTCACCTAATGTTAAAGATATTGAATTAGAACGAACAAAAACACCTGAAACTCCTTTTAATTCTGCTAGTTTTGAGGTATTAATATTATGAACTTCTGATATATAGATACTGATTCTAGATGGTTTTAATTCCACTTTTTGAATTTTTTGTAGTCCTATAATACTCAATAATGTTTCTATTTTAAATGGCATTGTTTCTATTTGATAAATTGTATTTTTTTGATGTTGATTACTCTTTTTTCTTCATTTAATTCATATTAAACCAAATGTTAAAATACTATAAAAAAATAACTTAAATTGCTTTTTCATAGAATAAATTTTACATTATTATTTTATTTTGATACTTCAAAAAATCAGAAAATTTTTGTTTTAAATAAACTAAAGATATTATTAAATTTATAATTTATCATTCCCCAATGAAAATTATCGATTTAGTAATAATTTAAATAAAACTATTTAAGCATAATATTTGGGTTATATTAATTATTTTAATTTAAATAAAACTAATTAAGATTCCGATAGTTTTTTTAGTATTCTAAGTTTTGCGCTCTTAGATCTTCGATTTTGACTAACTTCAAAGTCTGAAGGAGGGATTTTTTTAGTTAGAAAAATCTTATTATCTTGAATTGGCATTTTTGATGGTATGTCACTTTTAGATATTTCTTTTAAATATCTTGATACAATTCTATCTTCTATCGAATGAAATGTAATTATTGATAAAGTTCCATTTTTATTTAATAATGACAAAGCATTATCAAGCATTTCTTTTAGAGAATTTAATTCATCATTAACTTCTATTCTAATAGCTTGAAAAATAGTTTTTGCAGGGTGTTTTTGTCTTAAAATAGCAGAGGGATATGTGTTTTTGATTATGTCAACTAATTCCAATGTAGTATTAATCGGTCTATTTAAAACAATAGCCTTCGCAACTAATATTGGTAGTTTTACATCAGCGTGCATTTTAAATATATTTACCAATTTTTCTACAGAGTAATTATTAACAATATCATATGCAGTTAATTGTTGGGTTTGATCCATTCTCATATCGAGCACTGAATCCTTATTATAACTAAAACCTCTTTCAGGGGTATCTAATTGAGGTGAAGAAACTCCTAAATCAGCTATAATTCCATCTACTTTAAGAACATTAAGATTATTTAATTTTTCTTTAAAATATCTAAAATCACTCTTGATTAAAGTAAAATTATTTGATATTTTTGATAATCTATTTTTTGAATAATTTAATGCAAAATCATCTTTATCAAAGGCATATAAATGACCAGTTTTTAATCTTTTTAGTATTTGTTCAGAATGTCCGCCCATACCAAGGGTTAAATCAACATAAATACCATCTACCTTTATATTTAATGAATCTATTGTTTCATTTAACATTACAGAATAATGTAAATCATTCATAATTTAAGATACCTTCTGAGCTATTGTTACTATATCAGTTAGTGAAATATTAGAATCTAATTCATCCAATCTTTCTTTAGATCAAATTTCTACTAGATTACCTACTCCAATAAAAGAAATTTCTTTTTGGATAGTGAGTTTATCTATAATAATTTTCGGGATATTAAACCTACCAACAGAATCTATTTTAACCTCATAAGAATTACCGAAAATAAATCTACTTAATAGTCTTGTTTCTGCCTTAAAACGACTTTGATTTTCTATATTTTCTTTATATTTTTCAAAATCTTTAAAACTTCTTATTTCAGCATTTCCATCAAATCCAAGCGTAATAACAATTGATTGACCTAATGCTTCTTTGAATACTGTTGGCAAAGTAACTCTATTTTTATCATCAATCACTCTGATAAATTTACCATACATTACCACTTCCTCCCACTATCCATATATATTTTACCACTAATAAAATAAATTTGTTAAAAAAACACTATGAATTAGTGTTTTTTGTACTTGTATCATTAAACCATTCAAAGGCAGAAGTTACATCATGAGTTTGACCTATAACAGTTACTACATCTCCTTCATTTATAAACGAATTACCTACAGGTCTATGATTTTTACCATTTGTTTTAATTAAAACTATATTGATTCCTCGATTATTTAAATCTAAATCTTTAATTGCTTTTTGACAAATATTTTTATTTTTAACAATTGTTGTTCCTAAAACAAAATCATCACCTAATTCCTGAAGGTTTTGACTAAATCTATAGAAATTAGGATTTGCAGCTATTAATGCAGTTCTAATTCCTGTTTCATACTCAGGCCTTACAATAACATCTACACCGATTTGTTTTAAAATTCTTGCTCTTCTGCGATCTATTGCTCTTCCGATAATGTTTTTTACTTTTAATTCTAGTAATGCTGAGATAATATCTATATTTTCAGGCACAGCTACAACAACTGTTCCAAATTTTTCTATACCTATTGATTTTAATAGTTTAGTTTCTGCAGCATCACCTACTATTAATCTTTCTACATCATCTGCATAAATTTTTAATTTATCTTCGTCTTCATCAATTATTGTTATTGACTTACCAAGTTTAATTAATTGTTCAACAACTGCTTGTCCAAAACGACCTAAACCTATTACTGCTATTTCTTCTGAATGTTTGTATTTCATATTTTATCCTATCGCTATGTCTTCTGTTATATATTCATAATTTCGATCTTTTGCTCTTTTTCTTTTTCAAACTAGTAATGTTGACGAAACTCCAAATTGACCTATGAACATTGTTAGTATAATACCTAATTTTGAAATAATATTTAAATCTTGAGTAATACCTGTACTTAAACCTGTTGTTCCAAAAGCACTTGCTACTTCAAAAATTAAATGTTCAGTATCATAAAAAGGTTTTGAAGAATCGAATGCTTTTTGTGTAATATAAGAAGTTTGTATATTTCCTCCGTGGATGTCAAATGAACTAAAACTAATAAAACTATTAAAGATAACAATCACAAAAGCAAATGCAAATGCTTGACCTGACATAAAAACAGTTTTTGGTTCAATTGCTCTTTTAAATAAACGAACTCTTTTTCTTCCTAATAAAACAGACACCCCACTCATTACTAATAATGCTAATGTAGTAGTTCTAATTCCACCACCAGTTGAAGAAGGAGCGGCACCTATTAACATCATAATAATTCAAATTAATGTACTTGAATGTGTAAAATGTCTTACATTTACTGTTGCAAAACCTGCAGATCTAGTTGAAAAAGCAGTGAATATAATAGCAAAAGTTCGATCAAACTTGCTTCCGTACATAGTTCCTTGATTTATATAGTCTTTTAAGGAACTTATTTCTCCTGGTATACTTCCTTGATTTAAGACATCGAATCATTCTTGTTGTTCTAATGGTAAATTTTCTTTGGTTGAAACTGTTAATAAATTTAATAAGTCTGGACTATTATTATATGCTTCAACTCATTTTATATATGTATTAGATAAATGTTGTGGAATATAAATTCTGTTTCATAAGGTTGAATTACTATGAGAAGTTGTTTCTAGACTTATAGTTATTATCATTCCTAGAAGTAAAACTAAAATATAAGTTATTATAGAAACTTTTGAAAACAAAGAAAAGTGATATTTCTTTTTGTTGCCCCTTAACTTTCTTTTTAAGAATTTATGAAAATCATAAATAGTTGGATAACCAATACCACCTATAACTAATAAAACAATAATTCATATTTGTAATCCATAATTTAGATAATAAGGCATTATAGATCGATTAGAAATAATATCAAAACCTGCATTATTAATAGCAGAAATAGTATGAAAATATCCAAACCTAAATGCTAAAGATCAATTTCCTTGTGGATTTATATATTGATTGTTTAAATATTTTGAAATTCCAAACGTTTGACTTGGGCTTGCAAAATAAAAATATAAAGACATAAAGAAACCAGAAAAAAGAATTACAAATAATAAAAACTTAACAGATGAAGTAACTAACTTAATAGTTGAATTAATATCGTTATCTCCGCGCTCACTTTGTAATACTTGAACTGACGTTAGTGTAGATACACTTTTTCGAAATAAATAATTTATTATAAAGAATTTGATAGCAAAAATTCCAATTCCTCCTAGAACAATTAAAATTGCTATAATTGCTTGACCAAACATATTTCAATATATATATGTATCATATACAACTAACCCGGTATCTGAAAAAGCACTAGCTGTTGTAAATATGGCATTGATATAATTCTTAAAAGAGTATCAATTTTGTTCTGGGTTATTTTGAGTAATTGGACTTCATAATAATAAACTAAAAACAAAAATTATTAGAAAGTAAACAAAAAGTATATACCTTAATTGTGAGATTTTTTTGTGCCATAAATGAATTCTGTTAAAAAACTTTCACAATTTTGAATTTCTTAAGAATCTTTTAAATCTCAAGAACATATTTCTCCTTATAAAATAAAAAACTCATTATATCTATAATGAATTCTATAATTATTTTTTATCTGCATTTTGCATTGATTGCATTATTTGTCTAATTTGTTTTTCGCTTGCTTTTCTTCCCATTTGATTAAACATTACACGAATTGCTTTTTCTGTAATTGGAGGGTTTTCTTTAATTTGTTTTTCAAATAATCTTTTAATTACAAAAAATGTAACTAAACCAGCTGCTATTGCAACTCCTAAACAAACAAAAATTATCATTAAAACAAAAGATAAAGTTTGCATTTCTACCATAGTTTCTCCTTAGTTGTATTTAATTTTATCAAATTCTTCTTTATTTAAGTCTTTTAAGAAATTTACTAATAAATCAGTTGCAGCTAATAAATCTGAGATAGAACATACTCCAATTGGACTATGTAAATATCTTTGTGGAAGTGAAATTGTTATTGTACTTGCTCCACCTTTTGCAAATTGTAATTCTTTTGCATCCGTTCCTCCACCTGCTGCTATAAATTTATAAGAAGGTATATTGTATTTTTGGGAAATTTTTTCAAAATAATTAATTAATTTAGGGTCCATTAATGTTCCACCATCTTTAACTCTAATGGCTGCACCTTTAAATAATTGAGTTGTTCCAGGAATGGTATCAATTGTATCGTGTGAAGATGTTGTATCTAGAGCAATAGCTATATCAGGATTAATAATTGAAACAGAACTTCTCGCTCCTCTTGTTCCAACTTCTTCTTGAACAGTACCTACTAAATATAAATCAATATCCAATTCATAATCTTTAATTATATTAGCAATAGTTTCTAGAACAGTAACACCTGCTCTATTATCCATTGCCTTTCCTCCAATTAAATCGGAATTTTTAAAGAAAACTGTTTCACCTGATAAATAAACTCTGTCACCTATTTCAACACCATTATCAATTGCATCTTGTTTATTTTTAAAACCAAAATCTGCATATATTTCATCACTTGTGATTGCTTTAGATACTTTTGAAGATTCCATTATATGAATACTCGTATGACCAAATACTCCATCAAATTCTTGGTTATTTGAAGCTATTAGTGTAGCTTTAGTACCAATTACAACAGAAGGTCAAATCCCTCCTACTGGAGATAATAATAATTGTCCTTTATCATGAATTAATCTTACTAAGTACCCAACTTCATCCATATGTGCAGTTATCATTACTTTTGGTGCATTTACTTTTTTAGAAGATTTATGAAAAATTATTGAACCTAACTTATCTCTTGAGACATTAAAAATCTTTGTGTCTATGTTTTTTCTTAATTCATCTGCTACTGGTTCTTCATATCTAGACATTCCTTTAATTTCAAGATATGTAATTAGTCTATTTTTAAATTGTTCAATTCTTGAATTCATAAATTAATTAATCCTTACATCTTCATAAAACTCTAATACGTCATCTAATTCTATATCATTAAAATTTTTGATATGTGTTCCAAAATCTTTTCCTTTAACTACTTCTTTTGCATCATTTAATTCACGTTTTAAGGATTCTAAAACACCTTCATGAATTAATTTACTTTTTCTATAAACTTTAACTTTACATTTTTCTTTAACAACACCGGAATCTTGTAAACAACCTGCTATTTTTCCTACTTTGGAATAAAAGAAAACTTTTAAAATATGGGCTTCTCCTATTTTTCTTTCCTCATAAACAGGTGCTTTTTGTCCGTCTAGTAGTGTTTGGCAGTCTTCTATAATTTTATAAATAACATTATGTTCTATTAAACTAATATTTTGTGCTGCTGCATTTTGTTTCATATTAGAAGGAGTTTTTAAGTTAAAGACAAATATAATGGCATTAGAAGCTTGAGCTAATAACAAATCATTTCCATTAACATAACCAGCAGAAGCAGCAATAACTTTAACTATTGCTTCTTCATTTTCCATACTATTAATTTGCCCTTTAATAGCTTCACTAGTTCCATGAACATCACTTTTTATTATTACATTAATTACTTTTTTACCATCTGTATTTTGCATTGCAACACTTTTATCATGTAATAAATTCATTTTATCTGCAAATGCTTTTTCATTGGCTAGTTTTTTTGCGAACTTTTCATCACTAAAACCTATGAATTTGTCTCCTGCATCTGGAGCATAATTTAATCCTGTTATTATCCCTGGTTGTCCTGGTAAAACTTTTTCTAGTGGATTACCTTGTGAATCTGTTAAACTTCTAATTCTTCCATATCTAGACCCTGCAACTATAAAATCTCCTTTATATAAAGTACCATTTTCAATTACTATAGTTGATACAGCACCCGCTCCTTTATCGACTCTAGATTCTATAACAGTTCCTATTGGATATCTTTTTGGATTTGCTTTTAAATCCATGACTTCTGCTAGTAATGTAATTTCATCGAATAATTCTGTAAGACCTTCTCCATTTATAGCTGAACCGTATACGATTTGTACATCTCCACCATATTCGCTTATAACAACTTCATTTTCTGCTAATTCACCTTTTAATCTATCTAAATCTTTATTAGGTTTATCCATTTTATTTACAAAAACAATAATAGGAACATTAGCTGCTTTTGCATGTTGTATAGCTTCTTTAGTTTGTGGCATAACACCATCATCTGCAGCTACAACTAAAATAATGATATCTGTAACTTTAGCACCTCTGGCACGCATTTTAGTAAATGCTTCATGTCCAGGGGTATCTAAAAAAGTGATATGTGATTTTTTATGTGCAATTTCATATGCTCCGGTATGTTGAGTAATACCGCTTGATTCTGAAGCTACTATGTTTGATTTTCTAATTTTATCAATTAAAGTAGTTTTACCGTGATCAACATGTCCCATTACTGCAATAATTGGATTTCTTGTAATTAAATCTTCTGGTTTATCTTCAAAATTGACTTCATCTAAGAAATTAGAACCGTCAACATTTGTTTCTTTTTGAAAATCTAAACCATTTTCTATGCATAATTCAGCAATTTCTTCTTCTGAAAGAATATGATTAACGTTATACATTTTTCCTAATAAGAAAAACTTTTTAATAATATCGTTTGCACTTATATTTGTTGATTTTGAAAAATCTGCAATTGACATTTTACTAGTGAAAATAAAAACACCGTTTTTTACTTCTGTTTTTGTTGTTTGTAATTGTTCTTTTATTTCTTTAACATTACTTATTCTATGATTTTTTTTTGCCATATATGAACTCCTTGATTTTAATATCCATTTCTTCATATATTTCTTTTGAAATATTAGTTCTAAATGAACGATTTAATAATTTATTTTTTTTAATTTTCTCTCAATTCTCTATGTTTAAAATGAAATAACAACCCCTACCTTTTAAAACTTTTTCGTAATCCACGCAGATAAGATTATTTTTTTTATCGTAATCAATTCTTAATAAATTTGAAATATTTGTAATTTGGTTTGTTGCAATACATTTACGATTGTAATTTTGTTGTTTAATTATCTCATTCATCTTCTAAATCACTTAAGTCTAAATTAGAATCTAAACCATAATTAGCTAAATCTGAATCAATTTTAAAATCTTTAATCTTTTTATATTCTGAAATAACTTTATCTTTTTTGTTAACTTCTGTTTTTGTTGATTTTGTTTTTTTATTAGAATCATCCTCTGCATATTCTTCAAATTCTGTTTCATCAGCAAAGTTTATATCAAACGAATCATTTAAATCATTAACAAAATCATAAGGATCATTGTTAACATTAGTTGATGTTAATTCATCTTCAACTTGGTTGAATAGTTCATCAAAATTTGAAGTTACATTTTGATTCTTAGATTTTTCTTCTTTTTTAGTTTCAACAACATTTTCTTTAATTTGATTATCTAATGAATTAACTGAGTTAAAGAACTCCATAACATCTCTGTCAAATTCTTCCATTGAAATTGAAAAGTCTTTGAAGTATTCACTTGATTTAGATTTTTTACTTCTATTTTGTTTTGAATGATTAAACAATGGCTTTTCAATTGATGAAAAAGTGTTCTTTTTAATTGTAGGTTCTTTAAATGGTATTTTGCTTTCTATTGCTTTTTCAATATCTATAATATCAATTTTATTACCAGTTAACTTTGAAGCTAATTCAATGTTTATACCTTTTTTACCTATTGCTATAGTTTTGTTTTCTTTTGATACTATAACAAATGCTTTTTGAGTTGTTTTATGTATAGCAACATCAACTACCTTTGCAGGAGATAAAGCATTTTTAATATATTCTTTTTTATCATCCGAATATCTAATAATATCTATTTTTTCACCGATTTTCTCTGATACAGCAATAATTCTTCTCGCATTTTCACCAAATATTGAACCTATAATATCAAAATTAAATGATTTATTTGGATTTGGTCTAACTGCAACTTTTGTTCTTATACCTGGAATACGTTGAATTTTTACAATTTCAATGTCTCCATCACTAATTTCTTGAATTTCAGATTTCAATGCATTTTCAACTTGTTCAGGTTCAATCATTGAAACTTCTAATAAATGTAATGAACTATCTAGATTAACAGATTCTAAAATTACTTCTATTGATGAACCAGGGTGTACATCTATTGATTTATTAACTTTTGAACTATGTAAATGAGCTAAATATTCTCTTTCGTTTTCATAAATTTCAACTGAAAAAGAACCTCTTTGTAAAACATTTTTAACTTTTCCGAAAAATTTTTGACCAATTTTTGATTCAAAAATTGTTTTAACTTTTTCTTTTTCTATTCTTTTTAATTCAGATTTAAAACCATTAAAGATAGCTGATTTATGTTTTTGTGTTAATCAGCTAAAATCAAATTCAATTTCTGCTAAATCATCAACTTGAATTTCTGGATTTTTTATTCTTGCTTGCGATAAAGGTATATCAATTAATCTTTGTGGATTAGGTTCATCTGAATTTTCATCAAATTCTATTTCTTCGTCTTCAACTACGATTCCATTTTTAATAATAGTTAAAACTACTTCTTTTTTATGATCTGCAATAAAAACAACTTCTGCATCTGGATTTATATCTCTTTGAAGTGCTTTTTCTGTTTCTGATTCTAAAATTTTTAAAATAACTTCAAAATCTAATCTGTGAGTTAATGCAAAACCACTAATAACTTTATATCAATCACTATTTTCGCTTGTTTTTTTATCTATTTTATTTAAATCATCTTTGTTTAACATTTTAATTCCTCTAAAATTTAATATAAATTTCTATATTTGATATATTATCCTTACTTATTTGAATTTTTCTAAATTGTCCTTTTTTATTTCTTTTAAAGACTAAAAAACCATCCTTTTGTTCAATAAATTTAACTATAAAACTATTATTACCTTCAAAACTTTTAATAGTTTGAATTTTTAGTTCTTTATCTTTATATTGTTCAATTTCATCTATATTAATTGCTGTATCTTGACCTTTTGATAAAACTTCTAAGTTATAATCATCCTTAAATCATTTTTGACTGTCTAAAAAAACTGATATTTTTTTGCTTATGTTTTCTACATCTGATAAATTATTGAAACTTGTAATTATTTCTAGAGTATTTCCAAATTCATTTTTTAGAAGTTTTGCATCAATAATTATAGAACCAAATTCATTTTCTAAAATTTCTTTGTAATTCATTAGTTCCTTTCAAAATATGAAAGAGTTGTACTTTCGTACAACTCTTTATTCTTAATACAATAAAGTAATTTAATTATATCATTAAAATGTTTTAATTATTAAATAAAATTAAATTAATTAAGATTGTGGTTTAGATGGTTTTCAAATAAATTCTTCAATTGCTTTATCCATTGCTTTTATTTTATCTTCTGTAGATAATCCATAGAATCCTTTAGCAAGACCTGATTCTCAACCACCATAAGATGCATTACCACCTATTAAAACATAAGATTCAGCTCATGTTTCATTTTCTTTGGTAACTGAACCATCTGCATTTTTTGTGTATTTAACACCTTTTACAGAAGTATCAAAATTACCAAATAATTGTTTAATATCATTTAATGTTTTATTTCTTTCTTTATTAATTTTATGTGCTGAAGAAACATCATTAAAGTCATCAAAATTATCTCCAACTCTCATTACTGTTTTTAATGCAACTGAGTTTCCAAAAGTTTTACCTTCAGTAGTTAAATCTCATTTTTTAGAATTTACTAAATTCATTCTATCTTCTTTTTCTGATTTAACTCTTTTGTTTGATGAATCTTTTTTAATTGTTGTTCAAGGTTTTGCATTATCTAAATCAACACCTTGCATTCAGAAAGTTCAATCAGCTAAGTAGTTTGCATTTAATCCTTCAGAAACTAAATTATCTCTAGTTGGAACTAATTGATTTTCTTGTTCTCTGTTTGAGTTATACATTACAACTCCACCATTTTTTCAAACATAATCAATAAATTCTAATGCTCCTGCTATTTTTCTTGCTTGTTTATCTTGAACAAATTCATTTCAAATTGAAGAATTAAAATATTTGTGATTTTTAACTAACCAGTTTTGGAAAGAATAATTATTTAATACAGTTTCATCAATATCCATAAATACAACTGGTATAGCTTTACCTTCAGTTGTATTTGAAATTGTTACATTTCCGTTAGCATCAACATTTACTTTATCAGTTTCGAAAACTTCAAGTTGACCTTTTACTAAGGTATCGAATTGTTTTTTAGCAGAGTTGTATAATGTATAAGACATTGCATCTTTTTCTGCTGAAACTGTGTTTCAGATATTAGCTAAATATCTTACACTGTCTAAAATAACTTGATTTTTATCTAATGTTTCTTTTTGTGGTGTTGTTGGTTGTTCTGGTTTTGTTTCATCTTTACATGAAACTGCTGTAGCTACTGGTATAATGCTTCCAATAGTTGCTAATGATAATAAAAGTTTTTTTAATTTCATAATTTTCCTTTGTTTAAAATATTGTGTAAGTTTATTATATATTTAATTAGTCCAAATTGATTTAAAAATGAATAAAAACTAACTTTTGTTATGAAAAAAAACATGAAAAATTCCACATTTTTGCATAAATAAAAGCAGTCAATGACTGCTCTATGATTATTTTGACATGTTTCTTGAACGTACAACTGAATAAGGTATTAATGCAATAAATCTTGCTCTTTTGATTGCATTTGCTACTTTTCTTTGGTGTTTTGCGCATGTTCCAGTAACTGATTTTGCTTTAATTTGTGCTGTTGCAGAAACATATTTACTTAATAGTTCAACATTTTTATAATCAACATAATTTAAATTTTCTTCGCAGAAAGAACAAACTTTTCTTTTATTTAAAAAAGTTTTTTTACGTTTAATATATGCCATCTTTACTCCTTTAATTATTAATCATATATATCATAATCTTTATCCAAATCTGGTTCTTCAGTTAGTGAACTAAAATCATGATTTGAATTAGTTTCATTTTTTTCTAAATCATAAGATGTTTTAGACTTAGAAAATTGAATATTTCCAGGAATATTATTTGAATTATTAAAGTTTTTTTCATATGTTGTTTTAGAATCAATTACATTTTCACCAAAAGAGCGATTTTCAATTCTATCTTGAATTGATTTACGAGATTCTAAAATAGTAATATTATCAACATTAACATCAAACGATCTTCTTCTTTGTTGAGTTGCTTTTTCTATATATGAATCAACTTTAATGCTACCTTCTATTAAAATTTGTGTTCCTTTTGGAGCATATCTTTTTAAAAACTGTGCATTTTGATTTCATGCTACAAAGGGAACGTAATCTGTTACTTCTGCAATACCTCTACGTGATACAGCTAAAGTTCCTCTGACATATGAATTACCATTGGAAGTAATATTTAATTCAACGTCATTTGTTGTTCTTCCAATTAACATAACTTTGTTCATTAATACTCCTTAATTATTCTAGACATTAAACTGTTTTTGCTTTTTCAGTTTCTTTTGAATCTGATTTTTTAACATATGTTCTTTTGGGTCTAAAATTTTTAGTTGATTTTGTTGAGTTTAATCCTTTTTCAGAATCTAAATTAACTATTAAAGTTCTTCATATTTCTTTAATAATATTTGTACGACGTGTAAATTCATTTGGTGTTTTTGAATCAGCTTCAACTAAAGCTAAAACAAATTGTCCATGTTTTGATTTATTAATTTCGTATGCTAATTCATTTCTTTCTAATTTTTCTGCTTTTTGAACACCTTTACCAAAAACATCAGAAAGTAAATCAAAAGCAATTTTAATATCTGCTTTTGGGTCTACAATTAACATAATTTCATATTTGTTCATTTTTCTCCTTATGGTCTTTCTGGGCTAATAGCCAAGGAGTACACTTATTAATAAATATACTCTTGTATATTATAAACATATTTTTATATAATGGAAAGTTATTTAATAAAATAATATTTAAGTCATTATGTATCTATTAAATTTTAATAATTTTTAAAATTATAGTATTATTAAAGAATGAAAAATTTAGTTATTGTGGAATCTCCTAACAAAGTAAAAACTATACAAAAATATCTAGGTGATGATTTTCAAGTGGTTGCTTCTGTTGGACATTTTTTAAAAATGAAAACTGATGGAGAATTTGGTTTGGGTATTGATTTTGAAAAATGAGAACCAAAGTATTCATTAGATTCAAGTAAAAGAAAATTAGTAACAGAAATTAAAAGTCTAATCAAAGAATCAGAACATATCTACATTGCTACTGACCCCGATCGTGAAGGTGAGGCAATTGGAAGTCACTTAGTAAATTATTTTAAAATAGAAGATAAATACTCAAGAATTAAATATAATGAAATTACTAAAGATGCTATTTTAAAATCATTTAGTAATGCTACAAAATTAGATTTTGGTTTAATAGCTGCTCAACAATCAAGAAGAATGCTTGATCGTATCATTGGTTTTAGAGTTACTAATTTAATTAAAACTAAATTTAAGAATTCACCTGGTTTACCAACAGCAGGTAGAGTTCAATCAATAGCTTTAAAATTAGTTGTTGACAGAGAAAAGGAAATTAATGCATTTGTTCCTCAACAATATTTTAAATTATCAGCAAAATTAAAAGATAATCCTACACTTGCATATTACTTTAATCCAGAAAATGAATCAGAGTATAACGATTGAATTTTTACTAATGAAATAGATAAAGTCAAAACAGATATAGAAAATGCTCAAAAGATTTTGAATGTAATTGATATTAATGTTTCAAATCGTAAGGTTTCTGCTAAAACACCATTTAAGCAATCAATTTTATACAAAAAAAGTCCTTTTAGTGCTTCATCTACACAAATTATTATTCAAAAACTTTATGAAGGTTATGGAGAAAGTGGTTTGATTAGTTATCCAAGAACTGATAGTACTAGATTATCACAAACTTTCATTGATCAAGCACATTCATATATAAAAAATAAATGAGGTCAAGATTATATCGCTTCTGAAATAAAAGGATTTTCAGGAGATCAAGATGCTCATGAAGCCATTAGACCTACTGATATTAGTTTAACTCCCGAAAGAGCTAGAACTATTTATCCAGAAATGACAGATCAAGAATATAAAGTATATAAATTAATTTATGAAAATACATTACAGTCTTTAATCAAACAACCTATTAGACAAAGTAAACAATATACTTTTAATAATGGCGAATATAAATTTAGACAATCATTTTCTAAAGTAATTTATGATGGATATTATGTAGTAACAGGATTTGATGAAGAGTTCTTAGACCCTAATTATGAATTAAATCAAATAGTGGATGTTGAGGAATTCAACTTCGAAGACCATGAAACCAAACCAGCACCAAGATATAATGATGGTACTTTAATTGAAATGTTAGATACAATTAAAGTTGGTAGACCTTCAACTTTTGCTTCAACAGTTAATATAATTAAAGAGCGTGCTTTTGTTGAACCTAATTTACCTGTATTAAAACCAACAGAATTCGGAATGATAGTTAATGATTACTTAATCAACACTTTTCCTGATATTTTTAATGAAAAATACACAGCAGAAGTTGAAAGTCAATTAGATAAAATAGCAGAACATGAAATAAATAAAAATGTAATTATGAAAAACTTTTGAGACAATTTTACAGAGGTAGTTAAAAATGCTTCAAGTAAATTGGAAGTTGTTCAATTTGAATTAACAGAAATAGAAAAACCTTGTCCTAACGATCAAGGAATATTATTAATTAGAAATAATAAAAGAGGTCAAAAATTCATAGGATGTAAAAACTTCCCTAAATGTAAATATACTGAAAGCTTAGTTAGTGAGTAAAATCAATACCTTTTGTTAAGGTAACATAATTTAATGTATACAAAAAAATTTTTCTCCTGTTTTTAAGGGAGAAAAAGTTTTTTTATTAAGGAAACACAAAAAAATATTTATTAAAGTATCTAAAGAAATAATTATTATGCATTAGAAATACAAATATGTTTCTCGTTTTCAATTATCCTGAGTTTCTGAGTTAATTAAGATAAAAAGACGAATAACCCTATGAAATAGGGAAATTCGTCTTTTTATATATCTAATTTACTATGTATAAAATCTGTGAATTTTTTAATTAATACATAATTCTGAAAATCTTTTTTGTTGTTTTCATTTGTTTCAAATAATGTCTCTATTATTTTCTTATCAACCTTTTTAACTATTTTGTTAGCTGTTAATATAGCTTTAATAAAGTTATCAGTTGTTATTTTAAAATCAATAAGTCCTGCATCTTTTTTAAATGACTCATTCAATAAGTGAATTATTGTCTTAATTATTACTAAAGATAAATAACACAAGATAAAGTGACCTTTAATATG
>NZ_JNKA01000017.1 GCF_000701865.1 Mycoplasmopsis felis ATCC 23391
ATGACAAAAGTAGGTAAATATATTAATAATACAGAAAAAAATATAACACCAGAAGCAATAGAAAACTCTAGCACTTGATTAGTACCTAAAAATTCATTGCTTTTATCTATGTATGCTTCATTTGGTAAAACTGCAATTAATAAAAAAGAAATTACTACCAGTCAAGCAATTTTAGGAATAATCTTAAATAATAATATATCAGTAGAATTTTTATACTACTTGTTATTTCTGATGGATATTAATCAATATTGATATAAACAAGTAGAAACAGGCACTCAACCAAATCTTTCAAATTGAACAGTTTCAAAAACATTAATTAAATTAACTAAAAACATTTCTGAACAACAAAAAATCGGAGATTTTTTTAGTAATATTGATACCCTAATCAATCTTTACAATTCCAAACTCAACAAACTCAAACAAATAAAAGAAGCATTATTACAAAAAATGTTTGTATAATTTATATACCTTATTAAATTTTAGATATCCGTAAAAAAATACTTAAACATAAGTTCTATATGCTTAAGTATTTTTTTAATCAACAACTCTTAAGCTCAAATATCATTACATATAAAAAGAAATAATAGTAATTTAAAATAATTTAATCAGACAAAGTGGTATAATATTATTAATTCAATAAATACTAGTTAAAAGGTTATTTTATATAACTTAATTGAAGGAAGATTTTTGAATAATAGAATGAAGGATATAAATAAGGGATATATTATTCAAAAATTAATAGGAGGGTAAAAAACACAATGTTGCAGATTGTGTTTTTTTATTTAAATAAAAGTTTTTTTCTTTTTCCCTAAATTATAGTGTTTTTAGTAAAAAATATTATAATATAGATATAAATTTACAAGGAGATTTTTTAAAATGACTAAAAAAGAATTCTTAGCAGAAGTTGCTGATAGATTAGAAGTTAAACCAAAAGAAGTTGAACAAGTTCTTGATGCTATGTTATTTGTTTTAAAAGAACAATTAATTGCTGAAGATACAGTTAGATTATCTGATTTTGGAATTTTCTCTACTGTTGTTAAAAAACAACGTACAATTGTTAATAAATTCACAGGAAAAGAACAAGTTGTTCCACAAAAAAGAACTGTTAGATATAAACCTTCTAAATACTTAAAAGAATTAGTTGATTTTGGTGCTTAATCCAAAAAATTTAATATACATGGAAATTCTAAGAATAATTCCTTAGAATTTTTTATTAAATCATTTATATGCAATGATTTAATTTTATTTTTAAATAATGTATTAAGATAATTAATATTTACTTTAAAAAATCTGTTAATATGGGAAAAGAATAAAATAACAAAAGAAATCCCTTTGTTGTTATGAATTAAATTCAAATACTCTAACTGATGTTCTTTAAGGTTTGATAAATCAAATCTATCTTCATTACAACTCTTTGCTTCAAAACAAATAAATGAACCATTATAACAACCTATATAATCAACAGTACTTTTCTTATAAATATTTGAATCATTAACAACTAATTTATTATTAATTTTTTGAATTTTATTAATCTTTAAATCTAAACCTTTCTTTTGAATAAAAGCAATATTATTTTGTCAAAAATAATTAATTGTTTTATTTATAACTGTTTCTAAAAACATTCCTTTATTTTTCATATATTGTAAATAATCAAAAAGAGAATTAAAAACAAAACAAGAACTAATTTTGTTCTTGTTTTGTTTTTAATTCATTTCTTTTAATTTTATAATTTCCGAAAATAGAAATAAAACAAAGTATACCAATGACAATTGTAAAGAATAAGAATGAAAAGTAATATGAAGAATAAATTGTGATAAATGTACTTGTAATAGAAATCACACTATAAAAGATAATTCTTAATGCAAGAGAAATACCATTTTGGGTATGAAACTTACTTTTGTCAAATAAAATATAAGACATACTATAAAAAGTAGATAAGAATATACTAAATAATATTTGTTGAATTGCAACAATTGATAAATAACTATAAAATTGTACTTGTGTATTATTTATATATCCGAAAATTAATCATAAAATATTAGTTATTAAAAGTGGAAACAAAATGTAATTAATATTAATCTTTTTCTTTATTGAATTAAATATTCAATAATTCAATAAAGTACCAATTAATGAAAAAGCAGAAAATATTAAATTTAAGTATGGACCTCACTCATCTATTTTAAACTCATTAGAGTTTATATATTTAAAGAATGGAGTTAAATTTGCATTTCTAGGCATCAAGAAAATACCTATAATAAAACTGCTTGATAAAATAAATATTCATTTATAAGTTGTTGTTTTATTCTTCTGAGTTTCTTTATTTTCTGAATCAAACTTTGTTTTTGTTGAACTTAAACTTAATCATAAATATAATAAACCTGATATTATATAAGTAATCATATTAGCTATTATTAAAATAAAGAAATCCAATTTATTATATAGCAAGATAGTTAATATAGCTGATATTAAGAAACCAAAAGAAGTACCAAATGTAGATAAAATATTAATATTGTGTAATTGTTTATTATTATAAGTTATATAATAAACAATATTTTTTAAATAAATAAATCTTAATGAATGTATAAAACCTAATATAGTACTAAAAGTAATTAAAATAATTGAAAATGCTTTACTTTCAGATTTTGGTAATACAAAAAACAATGTTAATAAAATACCTAATGTTAAAAAACTTAAAACATCACAGAAGAATAAAACATATTTATTATTAAATTTTAATGATGTTATTTTTGAACTCAATAAATAGATAATCAAAGATGGTATTTGTATTAATAAATACAATATAGTAACAAGTCAAAAATCTCCTGTTATTTTATAAATATATAATGAAGAAGCGAATTTAAATGTTTCAGAACCTACTAAAGAAATAGAAAGAGAGGAAGTATATTTAATGGAATTTTTAAGAAAGTTCATCATTTAACTCCAGGCAAATCCATAATAAATAAAAGAAATTCTTTAATAATGTTTCTGATTTTATACAATGAATCAGCGATGCAGATATTGATAAAGTAATAGCATTTAAATTTTGAAAATTCGTTAAATCTGTTGAACCTGATCCAAAGTATAAAGAATAAGGAATATTATTATTTAGACAAATTTGAGATATTTCATTAATAAGTTTGACATTAGGAGCAGTAAAGTTATCTGCTACTCTAATTTGTATACCTTCTATATCTCATTGATCAGATTGATTTACATCTAAATTAATTATGTATTTATATTTATTTAATTCATTTAATAGAGAAGTATCTTTAGAACCTTGTAATAATAATTCTTCTTTTGTTGTTAAAATTACATTTATATCTCCGTAATCTAATAAATTATTTAATAAGATATTTGATATCTTATTATCTTGATTTCTCGATTTTATTTTAAAACCACTAACAGATACTTCTTGTTTAGATAATATTTGATAAATATTATTATCTAGGTTATTGCAAATTAAGTGTGGTCTATTAATCTTTCTATCCTTTTCCTCTGAATAAATATAATTATCGATTTTAAAACAACGAACTGATTTAATTTCTGATGAATTTTCATCATACAAAATGTAATCTCCATCTTCTCAATACATTGTACCTTGATTATAAACATTTTTATTTATTACTAAACCACCGACTTCATCACAATGACTAACAAACACAATATTGTTTTGGGAATTTTTTAAAACAAAAGAAGCAGCATTATTTTCATAAGTTATTTTATTTTTAAAATATCTGTTTATGAAGTTTTTTTCAAAACCAGGAAGAGTTGGAAAATTTAAATAATTTTTAAAATCCGAGAGAATTTTTTCTTTATTTTTTAACAATCCATCCATAAACTTCATCAATTTTTGTATTTTTGGGTGATTATTAATATAATCAAATAATTTATAGATTGACTTATAAATTTCTGGGTATTTAATTAAATTTGCAAACTTTTTAATTTTGTTTAAATCAAAATTAAGGTTCAACATCCTATCATAGTCATAATATCAATAAATATAAAAACCATTTCAAAATAAGTTATACAAAACTTTGTCAGAAATAATTTCATATTGATTATTTTTGATTAAACTAGGTCATATTTCATTTAAATCATTAATTATATTTGTCATTTTCACATTAGCATCATGTGGATATACATCATCTAAAACATAAGAAATCATCATTATTTTTTGATTAAAAGCAAGACTTAAATTTATTTCATCTATATATTTTTGTTCTCTCTTTACTGTTGTACTAGAATCTAATGATTCAAGTAATATAAATTCAATGCTAATTCCGTTGAGTTTATATATCTTTAGGTTTTCATCTTCTTTGATAATTTCAAGTTCATTATTTTCCTTCAAGGAATTGATAAACTTATTTCTTAAATTAAAAGAGTGTTCACCATAAAAAGAAAAATCTAAATCATTAGGAATTCTTTTTGTCATTTGTTTTTCATAAAACAAATAACTTCCTTTTAATATTAAATGTAAATCACTATTATTTGCTTCATTGAATTTCTTAAGATTTTCTGAAATTAAGTTAAGTATAGTTTTCATTATGGTAATACCTCCAAATCTGTTTCTCTTGGAATTAATTGTACTTCTCTAATATCATCTTCACCTATCAAAAATAAATAAATCTTTCTATTCCCATTCCAAAACCTGAAGTTAATAATGGTTTTTCTGATTTCATTTTTAAGTATCATTCATACTCTTCTGGATTATTTTTATGTTTTTTAATTGAATTTATTGTTTCGTTGTAATCAAAAGATCTTTTGGCCAGCACCTATAGTTTCTCCTATTCCAATTAACAAATCAGAATTGATTGCATAACCATTTATTGATTGTTGATAAAAAGGTACTAGTATTTCAGGGAAGTTATTTAATCAAATAATTTTTTCCTTAAATTTTTCAATTAAATATTTTTCACCAATAGAATTGATTGAAATAAAATTATTTTGTTGAAAAATCCCTTGTTTGCATTCTCTGTCTAAAATTTTTATTCCGTCATTAAAAGAAAGATTGATAACTTTGTTAGTTAATCATTTATTTAATCTTCATGAATTATCTTTATCAAAAAAATCAAGTTCTTTCTTATGAGTTTTTAATAAATTTTTAACTACATACTTTAGATATTTAATAATAAGTTTTTTAGTCTTTTTTAAGTCATATTTAAACTCAACTTCAAAATGATTAAATTGATGTAAATGTCTTTTATCAACTTCTTCACCTCTAAAAGAAGAAGAAATATAACCAACAGATTCAACATTTCTAACTCTTAATAATAATTCTAAATAAAATTGCATACTATCTGCAAGATAAAATTCATATTTGTTTTTCTTAGAAATAACTTTATAAGGTAATGAATCACTTCCTAAACCCATAGGACTTGAAACACTTTGAGTTGTAATTGGTAAGTTTACACATTTTATGTTATTTTTCTTCATTCATTTATAAGTTAAATAATAAATTTCTGAATATAATTCTGTTAATATTCCATATCTTTGATTTAAAACATAATCCAAAAAATTATTTTTGTATTTTTTAAAATTCACTTCTCTCTCCTGCCATAATTATAATAGACATTTAGTTTTATGAACCTCATATAAATAATATTCAATAAAAAGTACAATTTTTTAAAGCCTTTTTGCATAATATTTCCATATATAATTATTTTTTTTCTATTAGTTTAAAATAAAAATAATAGAATTTAAATAAATAAAATACATAAGGAATTTATATGAAAAAATTAGTTATTATTGGAAACTGAAAAATGAACAAAACATTTTCAGAAACACAAGAATTCTTAAAAGAATTTGCAAAAATTTATAAAGAGAAAGAGAGTTTAATTTATAATAAACTAGATTTTGCTGTTGCTAGTCCATTTACAAATTTATTTGCATTTAAAGAAAATAAAATATCTGAATTAAAATTAGCAGCACAAAATGTTTCTCAACATTTATCTGGTGCTTATACTGGTGAAGTTTCAATTAATATGTTAAAAGATTTAAACACTAAATATGTTATTTTGGGTCATTCTGAAAGAAGAAGTTATTATGGTGAAACCAATGAAATTATAAATACTAAAGCACAAACTGTATTAAGCAATGGGTTAATTCCTGTAATTTGTGTTGGAGAAACTTTAGAAGAATACGAAAACGGAAAAACAAAAGAAATTGTTAAAAAGCAAATTAAAGAATCTTTAAAAAGTTTAGACTATTCAAAAATCATCGTTGCTTATGAACCTATTTGAGCAATAGGAACTGGGAAAGTTGCAACACCAGAAATTGCTCAAGATGTTTGTGAATATATACATTCAATTACTTCTAAAAATTTAATAGTTCAATATGGTGGAAGTGTTTCGCCTAAAAATATATCTGAATTATCTTCACAAAAAGATATTGATGGATTCTTAGTTGGTGGAGCTTCACTGGATGCAAATAGTTTTGTTCAATTATTAACATTAGGTAAATAAAAATAGGAATTCAATTTCCTATTTTTTAGTATGCTTTTGCAAAAATTACATATCTATTTGTTTTGTTGTCACAATTTTCAAAAATACATTTATGCTTTTCATCTGGTTTTTCAAATTCTCTTATTGGAATACATCTAGATGATGCCCCTGTTTCTTCTTTGATTCTTTCTTCTGCATAATCTAAACAACAAAAAGGAGAATAAACAAATTTACCATTGTTTATTTCTTTTTTAAATTCTTCATAATCAGTAACAAACACTGTATTATTATCTAATCTTTGTTTTGCTGAATTATAAAGATTCTCGTGTATATCATCCATTAAGAAATCAATAGTTTTTTTAACATCATTTATATTTGTTTGAATTTTTTCTAATGTATCTCTTCTTACTATTGTAACAATATCATTTTCAACATCTCTTGGCCCTATTTCTATTCTAACTGGAACACCTTGGATTTCACTATTAGAAGCTTTAAAACCAGGATTTTTATCTGATGAGTCTAAGTTAACTCTGTATTTTCTACTTAAATCAACATATAGTTGTTTAGCAATTTTTTGTACTTTTTCAGATTTTTTTGAAAAGAATTCTAAAATATCAATTTGAGTAGGTGCAATCCTTGGTGGAATAATTATTCCTCTATTATCTCCATGAGTCATAATAATAGCACCCAATAATCTTGTCGATACACCCCACGATGTTTGATAAACATATTCTTCTGTGTTTTGATTATTTTTAAAAGTAATACCAAATGCTTTAGAAAAATTTTGTGCTAGGTAATGACTTGTTCCTGATTGAAGCGCTTTTCCGTCTTTCATCATTGCTTCAATTGTGTATGTAGAACAAGCACCAGCAAATTTTTCTTTTGGAGTTTTTTTACCAATTATTGTTGGTATAGCTAAATATTCTTTTAAGAATTTAGCATATGTTTTAATCATTTCACGAGTAAATCTTCTAGCTTCTAATGGTTCAGAATGACAAGTGTGGCCTTCTTGTCATAAAAATTCTCTAGATCTTAAAAAAGGATTAGTAGTTTTTTCTCAACGCACAACATTTGCTCATTGATTGTAAACAAGTGGTAAATCATTATAAGAATTGATAGATTTTTTAAATAAATCAGCAAAAAGAACTTCTGATGTAGGCCGTATATAGAATTTTTCTGCTAATTCTTTTTCACCCACGTGTGTTACAGTTGCTAGTTCTGGATTAAATCCTTCAACATGTTCTGTTTCCAATTTAAATAAACTTTCAGGGATTAAAAGAGGTAAATAAACATTTTTAATTCCTTTTTTAGCAAAAACGGAATTCAATTCTTTTTGAATTAACTCTCAAATTCCATAAGAATTTGGTTTAAAAATAATAGACCCTTTTGATTGTCCATAAGCAATTAAATTACCATTTTTAACTACGTCAGTGTATCATTTTGCAAAATCTTGTTCAAGTGGAGTAATTTTATCTATCTCTTTATTCATAGTTTGCATATTATACACTTTTTTATATATAAAAAAGGGGTAAAAGGATATAAAAAAACACCTCTTTGCAGAGATGATATGGCTGCCCCAGTTAGATTCGAACTAACGCGTGTCGGAACCAAAACCCGATGCCTTACCGCTTGGCTATGGGGCAAAATGGTGGGGGGAGAGGGATTCGAACCCCCGAATCCTAAGAAAGTGGGTTACAGCCACCCGCATTTGGCCGCTTTGCTATCCCCCCATATTGCTAAATTATTATACCATTAAAAAATAAAATAAAAAATATTTTCATATTTAATAAATCTATATTATGTATTATATAATTAAAAATATGACTAAACAATATAATGCAGATAGTATTCAACAACTAAAAGGGTTACAAGCAGTTAGAAAAAGACCTGGAATGTACATAGGTGGAACCGATGAAAAAGGATTGCATCACTTAGTCTGAGAAATAGTTGATAATGCAATTGATGAAGCATTAGCTGGATATGCTGATAAAATCCTTGTAAATTTAAGAAAAGATGGTTCTGTTCTTATTTCAGATAATGGAAGAGGAATACCAGTAGATAAAGTTAAAGGCGATAATAGAACAGCCGTTGAACTTGTTTTTACAGAATTACATGCAGGAGGAAAATTTGATTCTTCTGCTTATAAAACATCAGGTGGTTTGCATGGGGTTGGTTCCAGTGTAACTAATGCACTTTCTAAAAAACTTATTGCAACTGTGCATAGAGATGGTAAAACTTATTTAACTGAATTTAATGGTGAAAAAATAGTACAAAAAACTCATGAAATAGGTAAAACTAAACTAAGAGGAACAGTAGTTGAATTTTGACCTGATTATGATTTCTTTAAGAAAGTTAAATTAAATATTGACACAATAGCAGAAAGATTAAAAGAAAGCGCTTTTTTAATCTCTAATTTAGAAATAACTGTTGTTGATGAAATAAAAGAATTTAAAGAAACATACAAATATAGCAATGGAATTACTGCTTTTATAGATTTTTTAAATGAAACTAAATCTCCAATAACTAAATCCATTTCATTCAAAGATAAAAAGAAAGAAATAGAAGTGGAATTCGGTTTTCAATGAACAGATTCATATTCACACTTAACTTTAAGTTTTGTTAACAATGTAAAAACTAGAGATGGTGGAACTCATGAAATTGGACTAAGAAATGCTATTGTTAAAATCATTAATGAATATGCTCTTAAAGAAGGTGTTTTAAAAGGAAAAAATAACTTTGATTTCGATGAAATAAAAGAAGGTTTGACCTGTGTTATTTCTCTTAAAGTTCCTGAGAATTTATTAGAATTTGTTAGTCAAACAAAAGACAAATTGGGTACTCCTGAGGCAAAACTAGTTACCGAAGAAATAGTTTATAAATATCTAGAAAAATGAATAAGCGAAAACAAAACAACATTCAAAAAATTATTAGAAAAAATAAAAAGAGCATATGAACTTAAAATAGAAGAAAAAAAACGTAAAGACGAAAGAAGGCAAACAAATAAATCATTAAAAGAAAAAAGTATAATCAGTGATAAATTAACCCCTGCCATATCTAAAAAACCATTTGAAAGGGAATTATTTATTGTTGAAGGAGATTCTGCTGGTGGTTCTGCAAAAAGTGGTAGAAACAGAAACTATCAGGCTATTTTACCGCTTAGAGGAAAAGTTATTAATTCAGAAAAGAAAAGTATAACCGATCTGTTAAAAAACAATGAAATAGTCACAATCATTAATGCAATTGGTGCAGGATACGGAAACAACTTTGATTTAAGTAAATCAAACTATGGAAAAATAATTATAATGACAGATGCTGATACTGACGGTGCTCATATTCAAATTTTACTCTTAACATTCTTTTATAGATTTATGAAACCTCTTGTTGAAGCTAAAAAAGTTTATATAGCTATTCCTCCTCTTTATAAAATCACAAACAAGACAAGAAAAACAATTTCCTATGCTTGAGATGAAGAACAATTAAAAGAAAAATTAAGCAAAGAAAAAGGTTCTTATGAATTACAAAGATATAAAGGACTTGGAGAAATGAATGCTGAACAACTTTGAGAAACAACTATGAATCCAGAAACTAGAACTCTTATTCAAATTAATTTACAAGATGCAATATTATCTGAGAGAAGAGTTTCTGTTCTTATGGGAGAAGATTCATCAAAAAGGAAAGAATGAATTGACAACCATATTGATTTTAGTATAGAAGATGTTTCATATATGGAACAAATAGTTAAAACAAACAAGAATTTATAATTAACTGAATGATTTTTCACGTCTTTCAATTACTTTATGTATAATTATATGTTCTTGTTTATGTCTAACAAGAACAGAAAATAATAATTTTCTATTTAGTATAAATATATTTAGGCATATGTCTCCTTTCTATATATTTTTATTCCTAAACTTTTTTTGACTTTATTATAATTATATGTTAGTTTTTTTGAAAGATTGAAAAGAAGCACAAACAAAACTTTTCTAATTATATTTTTAATATCTGATAATGAGCGTCAGTCAGATACTCCTCCTTTTTTTGTTTAATTCAATACTTAGTCACCAAATTTTATTTTTTTAATGTGTTAAACTGTTTTATCTTTATTCTTTAGAATTCGGACATAAATACCATCACTCCATTCTCTCTCTTGTTTTTTAGTGTTATTTTGAGTATTTTCTCCTTTTTATTGTTATAATGTTTTTATTTTTCATAAATTATTTATACTAATCAATAAGCATCGTTAATTCGGTGTTTTTTTGACACTTTTAATAATAAAATGAGTTATAAAATTAAAAAATATTGAGATTTATAAATAAACTTCATTTCAAAAAAATAAAATAATTATTAAAAAATACATTTATTTTAATAAATAAATATATTTTTTAATTTTATTCAATATTTATTAAGCATCTGTCTTAAGTAAATATTTATACTTCATAATATTTATATGTTTTTTAATTTAAAATAATGTTGTTTCTTGTGTAATACATTATCGAAAAAGCATCTAATGTAACTTCTGGTGCTTTTTTATTTTTATTATTTCTTTTCATGGATAAGGGAAATTTGCTGGAGTACTCCTTAATTTCTTTATAAAAAGGATTTTATTGTCTCTATCAATATTTGGTGAAAATAATTCTTTTATTCATATTTCGGCTTTTAGTTTATTTAAAGGAAAAGATGCTTCTCGAATTTCTTTTTTGATATTCTTGCTTTTTAACAAAATCATTGTCCCATTTAATTTAACTAAATGAAAACCTGCAAGTAACATTGTTTGAACATCTGCAACTGCACGAGCAGAAACTATATCATAAATATTTTTGTTTTTTTCTTCTTCCATTCTTTTTTTATAGATATTAATATTTTTTAAATTCAGAACTTCTTTAACTAAGTTTAAAAAATTAACTCTTTTTTGTAAGGGTTCAAAAATGTCTAATTCGAAATTAGGGTTGGCTATAAAATAAGGCAAAGAGGGGAAACCGACACCTGAACCTATATCTAAGAATTTAATATGATTCTGGTCATTCATTATAGTTTTCATAAAATTCAATGATTCTAAAATTCCGTCTCCTCATAGTTTGTCTCCAGAAAAACCAGTTAAATTCATCACTTTATTTTTTTCTTCAATGAGTTCTACATATTTTTCTAGTTTTTCGTAATTTCAATTATTTTTAAGACATAGTTCATATACTACTTTTTGATTTTTATTCATAAAAGAATTTTACAATATTATAAAAATATATTTGTTAATAACAAATCAAAAAAAGATTATAAATTTCTTTTGATATATATATATAGTTTTGCTATGAGCAAATACTGTAAATTTAAAAAAATTTTAATGTTTTTATCTTTAATTTCTTCCCCTTTATATATTACTTCATGTATTGATAAGAAATAAAAATAAATGAAGAAGTAAAAAGCGATTTAAATGTTTATGGGGATTTAGATTTTAATGGTATTAAAGACATTGAGCAAAGAGAATTTACTCTAAACCAAGAAATCCAAAAATACAAAGAAAAACCAATATAATGTATTTTTTGATGATATTAAAGAAACTGCTATTGATAACTCTCCTACTTTTTACTTTAATAGAAATGCTAGACAAGTTTGAAATACTAGTATGCAACATGCCATAAGTGTTTTAAATTATTCACACAAAATTAAAAATAATAATACTAAATTAATTTATGTTGGTGATAGCGATGTTTTAAAGGTTGGAAATAGATTTAATTTAAATTATTTAGAAGAAAAATATGGTGAAAGTTTAATAGATAACAAATTTCATTTAGTAAAAGACACTGGGAAGTTTTCTTATTTATTTAACTCAACAGAAGAAGAATATAAAGTTATTCCTAGTAAAAATTTCTTAGAGTATATTTTTAAACCTTTTTTAATTGATAATCCTAATGCTCTTTTTAATATAGTTATCCTTGATATATCTTTAACTGGTTTAAAAGCAGATGCAAAAGAATATTTATTTAAACACACTAGGAAACTAACGATTATTTCTGATGGTAATGCTCAATTAAATAAATTTATTCAAGAATATTTTGAATATATAAAAAAAGAACAACCGTTAGAAATTGAAGATATAAAGAGTTCATTTAATACCAAGGAAAATATTAAAAAATACAACACAAGAAAATATTTAAAATTAAAAGACAAAGTAAAAATATTTAATTTTCAAGGTAGTTATAGTATAAGTTTTAATAAAATTCTTGATAAATTAAATAAATCATGAGCAAAAATTGATGTTCATTCATATCCAACTTCACTATTAAAATTAAGTTCTGAAAGTTTTTTAAAAAACACAGATTACTTAAATGATATATTTTATTCTAATAATTTCAAATCACAAAATTCAACTAAATCATCAAAAGATTTTATGATATCTAACTCTGATAAATATGATAAAAATAAAAAGAATATGATTTTTATTGGTAGTTCACTTTTTAGAAATGGTGCATATAAAATAATTCTAACATAAGAGAAACTGGAATAAAATATTTTAAAAAAATAGAAGAATTATATCCAAAAAGTGAATATAACTATCTCTTTAAACTTCACCCACATTACAAACCTGAAAACTCAATAGATTATATAAAAACACTATTAGGAAAAGAAGATATATCTGACTATATCGTTCTAAATCCTTCTATTTCTTGAGAAAATATGATGTCAATTGATTATTACAACTTATTAAATAATCAAAATGAATCTGTTTTCTTTAAAAAAGAGAATAATAAAATTATTCCTGATTTTAAATTGTTTTCATTACAAGGTACCACTACTGTTTTATTTACAACTTTAGATTTTCTAGAGCATAATATAGAAGGATATGATACTTTACTTAAAAAAAAGAAGTAGTGGACCCAAGTATAATACCTATAAATGATTATATTAATATTATTAATAGAGAAAATACAATAATCAAAGATTATTATCAAATTAATAAAGAAAATTTATACCGAATATATAAATGAAATCTTACAACTAATGACTTCTTCCCTATTCCTGAGTTCAAGAGACTTAGTGAATTAATTAATGAAAAAAAATAATCCTAATGGATTATTTTTTACATCCTTGAAATTTCTTTTTTATAGTCGATATAAATTTGTGAGATACTATCACCACCTAAAGAAGCATTTATTACTCTACCTAAGAAATCACCAAGAGAAACGATTTGTAATTTTTTAAACTTATTCAATAATTCATAATTATCAATACTATCAGTTATTATTACTTTTGAAACATCAGGATGATTTTCAAATATATCAAATCCTTTTGTAAAAATTCCGTGTGTTGCAGCTACTATAACTTTTTTAGCACCATGTTTTTTAAGTGTTTCAACTGCTTTTAATATAGTTCCACCTGTGTCAATAATATCATCAATAATAACTGCATTTTGGCCTTCTATATTACCTAAAATACCCATAACCTCTGTTTGATTAACACCTGTTCTTCTTTTATCAATAATACAAATTTGCACAGTATCAGCAATTAGTTCTGCTAATTTACGTGCTCTTACTGTTCCTCCATGATCTGGAGATACAACTGTGAATTTTTCTCCTGTTTCTTTTAAAGCAATCGCAATAGGATATTGACCTTTTAAATCATCTACAGGTATATTAAAAAAACCTTGAATAGATGGATTGTGTAAGTCAACACAAGTAATTTTTGTAATACCGGCTGTTTGTAATAAGTCTGCTACTAACTTTGCTCCTATGGGTTGCCTACCACTTGCTTTCCTGTCTTGTCTAGCATAACCATAATATGTTAAGCATACATTAATTGTTCTTGCGCTTGCTCTCTTTAAAGAATCAATAAATAATAATAGTTCCATTATATTATCATTAACTGGTTTGCTAGTACTTGCAATTATGAAAACATCTCTGTCTCTAACTGTTGGTTCTGATACTAACATTACTTCGCCATCTGCATAAACTGTTCTATTAATTTTTGATAGAGGAACATTTATTAATTTTGATACCTTTTCTGCTATTTTTTCAGAATTTTTCATTCCAAATAATACTGTTTCGTTTTTATTCATTAAAACCACCTTCCAACATAATTTTATATTTTTATTTTATTTTTAGTTATTTAATTTATCTTTTATAGGTTTATATTTTAATCTATGAAAATCCTTTAAAACTCCATATTTTTCAATAGCTTCTAGGTGTTTATTTGTTCCATAACCTTTATTATTTTTAAAGTCATACTCTGGATATAATTTATGATAATCATCCATTAGTTTATCTCTATATACTTTTGCTAAGATAGATGCAGCAGCAATACTTTGTGAAACACTATCTCCTTTAGTTAAGTTAATTTGTTTATATGGTATATTAATTTTTTCATAATCAGTTAATACAATGTCTGGTTTATTATTTAAACTTATGATACATTGTTCCATTCCTTGAATAGACATTTCTTTTGGATTATAATTATTAATTTCTTTTACGTCTTTTGTTATTATTTTGTATTCTAAGCAATTTTTAATTATTTCATCATATAGTTTTTCTCTTTTAGTTTTTGATAGCTTTTTAGAGTCTTTAATTTCTGGATTTATATAATTTGGTTGTAATATAACACAAGCAACTACTAAAGGGCCAGCTAAACAACCTCTACCTACTTCATCTGTACCTGCTATATTTTGATAATTTTTTAAAAATTTTAATTCATAATCTAACATAACATAATTTTACATTGATTAAAGTTTTCTTATAAATTACTTTGTTATAATTTTTAAAAGGAAAATATGTGTATTAAAATATATAGTAAATGCAATATATGTTCAAGAAATTGGATGTATATGTTTGGTTTTGATAAATCTTTAGAATTTTATAGTTTATTTTTAGAAGATTTTAAAAAGTTTCAAAAAAATTTATTAGATAAAAATGAATTCGATGAATTTTATAAAGATAAAATAAATCAAGAAAATAAGGAAGAAATTCTTAATTTAAATTATATGAGTATTATGGAGTTTTTTACTCAACAAGAAAAAGAATTATTAAAAAACAAAATATTAATTGATTATAAAATAGAATATACATCAGTATTTAAATTAAATGATATAGCAGATTATAGAGAGGTTTTTGTAGTTCCTACAATACAATTTAAATTTTTAAATAGTGAATTTTATCAAAGACAATATGATTATGATATAAAGTTTGTTGAATATGATGTTCAAAACAATTTATTAACTTGTCCATATGATTTAAAATTAAGTAGTCAAATTATTAATAAGGAGGATTTATAATGAATGAACAATACAATTTAGATTTTAAATTTCACACAAATTCCAGTGTAAAAAGAAAAGTTTGAGGTATTTCTTTTAGTGTTATGAGTATTATTTTTATAGGTGTCATTTTGTTAAGCACCCTATGTTCATGACTGTTATATACAGCAGATATTTCATTACAACATAAAATATATACTTCATTTATATTATTAATTGTTGGGGTAATAGGTTTATTATTAGTAAATTGAATCTCAGTATTTTTTACAAGAAATATTCAAAAAAAAGTTTTATTTTCTGCTCCTTTTGAATTTATTTTTTGAATCAGTATATTAACTGGTTTGCTATCTTATTTAAGATTTAGTAATGAAAACATTAATGTAGAAAATATCTTATTAGTTTCATTAATACCAATAGGAATCTTATTTGTTAGTGGTCTAATCGGCTATTTTGATTTAATCAAACAAAAAGTATTAGTTATTTTAGGTTCCTTATTATCTTTTGGATTGCTAATAATGTTTATAATTTCGTTTTTTGTTTTAAATATTCAACCATTATATTCAATTATCTCAATTCTCTTGATATCAATCTTTGTAGCAATAGAAATTTATACAGCAAAAAAAGAGATAGAATCAATGAATTCTTTAGATAACAAAGAAATTAATTTATTTGGTTTATATTTAGGTGTTAGATTGTTTAGTAGTTCTATAGCGTTGTTTTACCACATCTTATTATTATTTTTTGGACGTAATAGAAAATAGTGACAAAATTAAAATAATGTAATAAAAGAAACAACATATTAATTTCTGTTGTTTCTTTTCTTTTCTATTCATTCTTTAATAAAATCATTTACATCTGAATGTCTTGCTGGTTTTGTTTTTGGATAATCCCTTACTTCAGTAACATATTCCTTAGATGAATCATTGAAAGAGAATTTTGTTAAGTGTTCAAATCTACCATTTGCATTTATATCCTCATATGAATTAATAATATTTTTTAAATCATCTTTATTTATATTGAATATTTGACAGAAATCTTCTATTTCTTTTTCTTCTGTTTGTTCTTTTTTGATATAAATACAATCCATTAATTTAAAATCTTTTAAATTTTTATAGTTTCCTTCTTTAAATGGTTTAATACACTCTTCACCATATTTTTTCAAATCTGAAGGAAGTTCACTTAATTTGTCATCTAATTTTTCAAGTTCTTCTTTAATATTTATACTATTTTTTCTTTTATCAATTATTTTTTGTAATAAGTCATTAATATATGAATTATCCACATTAAAATTATTATATTCTGAAAATACTTCAGCATAATCAAATGCAATTTTGATTTCATCTATAGAATCAGTACCTTTAGTTCCTGGTTTTTTTATTATTCATCTAGGTATATCTTTAACTCTTGCTTTTATTTTTAAAAAATCGTCTTCATTTAATTCTAATTCTTTTGAATTTTCTCAAGTAAATCCAAGAATTTTTGCTGAGTTAATATCATTATGCATCTCTAAAAATGCATAGACTAATTTTTTAAATTTGTCACGTTCTTTTTCCTCGACGTCATTTTCATTTATAATTGGAATACTTTCAAATTTTTCAAAACCCCAAGCTTTAAATATTTCTTTTATTTTTTCAAAGTTTTTATTTATCTTGTTGATATACTCATTTATGTCTTTTGAACGAACTTCTTCAAATGAAGCATAAGCATAAATTTTAAGTGCTTCATCTAAGTTTTTTTTCATTGTGTTAGGTTTTCTATAAAAATAAACCGAACCAAAAGGTTTGTTATTATCTAAAACTCTATTAGTTCTTGAGATAGCTTGAATTAAATGTTCATATTCCATTATTTTATCAAAGTATATTGTATTTATGTATTTGGAGTCAAAACCTGTCAACATTTGATCTACAACTATCAATAAATCAAGTCTTCGTGTTGGTTCTATATTTATAAATCTTCCTTTATGAGCTAATCTGTTGGCAACATCTGTTTTAAACTCTTTATAAGATTCAAAATTATAATTTGTTCCAAAATCTGCATTATATTTTTGAAGAATATCTACTAATGCATCTTTTTTATAGTCGACATATTCTTTTGTCATATCAATCGATGGATCAAAAAGAACAGTGTGTTTTATGTTACTTCTGTTTTTCTCTATTACTTGTTTAAAATAATTAAAATATTTAATTGCATCTTTTATTGAGTTAACGGCTAATATCCCACTAAAGAAATTACCATGACTACGATATTTTCAATGTTTAACTATTTCATCTGTTATTGCCGCTTTAAGCATACGCTGTTCTCAAAAATTAATTAGTTCTGTATCTTCTATTTCAATATTTTTGTTGATGTTATCTTGATTAGAATTAGTTAAATTATTTAATTTTTTATAGATATCCAATTGAGATTCTTCACTTTTATTTGAAGAAGTTTTTTCAACCTCTTTTTCTAGTTCTTTAGTAGTTCATTCTTTATTCTTTAATTGGCTTCCAACACCCAAATTTAAAAATAATTCAATCAAAACAGGAAAATATATTGTATTAACATTAAATGGAAGAACTTTTTTATCATATATACCATTTTTAATTGTGTATTTATGTAGTTCGGGTCCAAAGTTATCAATAGTACTTAAACCATTTTTGTTATTTTCTACTTTTATAGGTGTTCCTGTAAAACCAAATAGAATAGACTTTGGAAAAGAATTAATAATATTATCATACATCGAACCAAAAGTACTTCGATGACATTCATCAAAGATAAAAACAACTCTTTTATCTTTTAGTTTTTCAAGAGTTTTTTGATCAAAATTCTCTGGATTTATATTATTCTGTTTTTGAATTGAACTAATAATTAAAGCATTTCTATTACTATTTTTTAATATAGTTTTAACTAATTCTTTTGTACTTTTAACCTTTAGTACATTTAAAGAATTTTGATCTCCAAATCATCCAAATTCTCTAAATGTTTGTGTACCTAACTCTGTTCGATCAACAACAAAAATAACTAAATCTGCGTATTTATAATCTAATAACAAATGCCCTAATTTGAAACTAGTTAATGTTTTACCAGAGCCTGTTGTATGTCAAACGTGTCCACCCTTAATACCTTTAATATTTTTACCTTCAATTTCTTGTTCTCAAATCTTAGAACCTAAGTTCTTAAACTTTTTTTCGATGCTATTAATAGCATGAAATTGATACCCTCTAAGAATTTTTAATTCATTATCTTGTGAATCTGGTATGCTAAAATCAGAAATTAATCTATGAGCCATAGGAATACATAAAAAATTCTCTACAACTTTTTGTCAATGAGTAATTTCTATATTATCAAAATTTGTTCAACTATAAAATGAATTATGATTTAAGTTTTTAATATTGGTTATATTTGGAGTATACACCATTTTATTAGGTTGCATAGCAACTAAAATTTGTACTAATGAAAAAATACCAGTATAACTTTTATCTGAAGCATAATTTTTTATTTGTGTTGTTGCTGCACCTATGCTTTCATTATCTTTTTTTAACTCAATGTGAATAACCGGTATTCCATTAATTAATAACATTAAGTCCGCTCTTTTTGAATGTCTCTTTCCTGGTAATTGAACTTGTCTAGCAACTTGATAAACACTCTTTCCAGCACTTATATCTTTCCTTCCGAAAATATACAAGAAAACTTCTTTGCCATACTTTTCAATATGTTTTGGATTATCTCTTTTAATAGTTATATATTCACCGTTTAAGCATTTATTTGCTTGAACAAAAGAACCTAATTGATTGAATTTCTGAATTATTTGTTCCATTTCAGTATCTGTTAATTCAATATTATTTAACTTCTCTTTATTATTTATAAAAATTATATTTTTTAGGTTTTCATTAAGTTCTTTTTCTGATACATTATACAATACAACTTTGTTTTGTTTATTAAAGTCTTCAATATTTTCTTTATTTGAAAAACTCTTTTGAGAAAATCCTGTTCATCCATTTTTTATCAATGAATTAACTAATTCTTTTTCAAATTGAGATTCTTTTTTAAATTCCGACATATAACCCCTTTTAAATTTTTGTTTTATTTAAAAGAAACAAATTTATTTATTTGCTTTAAAGATATTAATTAATTCGTTTATTGCTAATACATCTGTTTCATCACCTGTCAATTCTGAAAACATATTAGATAATTCATTTTGACTATTAGAAATATTTTGATTAATATCAAATAATGTTTCATTATATTTTTCTTGTAAATGTTCTAGTTTAGAAATGTAATCTTCAATGATATTTATTCCTAACTCATTTGCTTGATTTTTAAAACCAGAAGTTCATTTATTGATTAATAAATCAATAAATTCTAATTCGTTTAAAGATAAATATTTTTCATAAGAATTTTGATTCAATTCTTTTTCTTTATTTTTAACTGATTTGTTGTATTCTGATATTTTTTTGTATAAATCAAATGCTTGAATTAATTTGCTCTCTAATGAATCGATTGAATATGTATTATTTTGTTTTAATATATTTTTAACTTGTTTTTCTAATTCTTTTTTATCAAATTCATTTTCTTTAAACAATAATTCATTTGATTTATCTTCGTCTTCGATTGATTCAAATATTTCTTTTATTTCATTTTGTGTTGATTCGATTTGTTCTTTAATTGAAGAAATTTCATCAAATGAATCACTTAAGAATTTATTTGCTAATAATTCATATGAAAAAATTGACGAGTTTCATGTAATGACTTGCTTAGTTTTTTTGTCAAACTGTACATTTGATTGTTCTAATAGTAATTCTTTTAATGTTTCAGGTTTTGAAATATCTGGATACTTCTGGATTAATTTAACTTCTTCATTAAATTCGTTAATATGATTCATTCATAATTGATAAATATCATATGAATCAACTAGTTTAAGACCTTTAACTAAGTTAAAGATAAATTCTGTAATTTCATCTTCAAAATCATGTTCTGAAATATTTTGAACATCAGAAAGATTTTTAAACTTTGTTTTGAAAAGTTCTTCTAGTGATCGTCCAATACTTCTAAACTTATCTAAAAATAAGTTAATTTCTTGATTCTCTAAAACGGTGTTTCTAATTTGATTATCATCGTTTTTTATCATCTTATTATAGTCGTTCAAACCACTATTAAAAAGTTTGCTTTTAAGTCCTGGAAATTGTTCTCAAAATTCCTTAAGTTTTTTTAATTCATTTTGTGAAACTCCACCAAACATTAATGAATATAAATCAAATTCTTCTGACTTATTAAAATTATCTATATATCTTGAAATATTAAGGTTATAATCATTTTTCTGGATTTCTTCAAAACTTATAACTTTTGAGAAATTTTCAACTTCCTTTTTATTGTTAACAACATCCACAATTTTCTTAATATGTGAAGGAAGTAATTTATTATTTTTGTCTTCTTTAACAAATAACTTAGAAGCATCTACAAATTGAATATCTCTACCTTCTTTTTGTTTTTTTAGAACCATAATAATTGTAGCTATACCGGTTCCATAAAAAATGTTAGAAGGAAGTCCTATAATTGTATCTATTTGTCCTTTTTCGATTAATTTTTGACGAATGTCTTTTTCAGAACCACCTCTAAATAATACTCCATGAGGTAAAACTATTGTCATTATTCCATCAGGTTTTAAGTGATATAAATCATGTAAAAGAAAAGCTAAATCTGCTTTTGATTTAGGTGCTATACCATATTCTGTAAATCTAGCATCATGTTCTTTGTTAGTAGGATCTCAAATTAATGAATATGGAGGATTAGATACAACAGCATCTACAGATCGGAAAATATACTGGTTATCATCATTATTTTTAAAGAAAGGTCAATCTTTTTCTAATGTGTCTCCACACCTAACATTTATATCAACCGGATTAATGTTATTCATAACTAAATTCATACGAGTTAGGTTATATGTAGATTGAATTTTCTCTTGAGCATAATAAGTAATTGAATTTTCTCTTTTATTATATTTCTTAAAAGATTCACCCATAGTTAATAAAAGCGAACCAGAACCTGATGTTGGGTCATAAACACTAATGGTTTCTCTATCTTTTAGGTAATGAGCAACAACTTGAGACATTAAAACAGAAACCTCATGAGGTGTGTAAAATTCTCCTCCTTTTTTTCCGGCTGAAGAAGCGAATTTACTTATTAAATATTCATAAATAAAACCTAAAACATCATAATTTTGCTTGTTTGTAGGAATGTCATCTATTGTATCCATTAATTCACTTAATAATTTAGTTTGTTCTGTAATTGAACTACCTAAACTTGATAAGCCAGATTCAAATATTTGGAAAATTCCTTCAAATAAGTCTCTTGTTTTTTCTGCAATATTTCTATTAAATTCTGTAATAGCATCATTTAATAGTTTTGAACTAAAATTATTTTCTTTCTTTCAATCTTTATTTTTTCAAGTTTGATATAAGAAATTATACGGAATAAAGTACCCACAATCTTCTTTAATATTTTCTATATGATTGTAAACATCATCTTTACCTCTAAGACTTACTGTTTTATCAAAATCAATCTCATTGAGATTAATGGTAGAATCGAAATATTTAAAATCTTCAATATCTATTTCTCTTTTAATCATATAATCTATTTGTTTTTGAGACAAGAATTTATATAAAATTAAACCTAAAATATAATTCTTATATTCATTTGCTTCTAGATTTCCTCTTAATTTGTTTGCTGATTCCCAAATCATTGAAGCTAGTTTTTGTTTTGACATTTTACTATTATCCATTAATTACTCCCTTCTTTTCTTCGGTGTCAAAAATAATGAAAATAATGAAAAAAACAAGCATAAAAATTTAGTAAATATCGGAATAGATGATACTTACTTTAAGGTTAATTTTGGAAAAATCAAAAAGAAAATATGTCTAAGGTTGGTGATTTTAGAAAGTAAAAATAATCATAAAACAATGCTTTTATTTGATGTTTCTAAATATAAAACTAATGAAATTTCTTTAATAATTAAATCGTTTTTAGATGAAAAAATTAAGAGGAATAACATAATAATTAATGCTGATGCTGCTAATGTTTTTACAAAAATTGCTAATGAA
>NZ_JNKA01000018.1 GCF_000701865.1 Mycoplasmopsis felis ATCC 23391
AAATATATATAAAGTTTAAAGTAGCATCAATCAATAAAGTATTGTAAACTAAATAAATAATTAAGAATATTGCATTTAATGTTGCAATTAAAAATCCTATTTGCTTTTTCTTTGCAAAAAGATATATTGATATAACACCTAAAAAACCAGATATTGCTGCAAATAAATTTATAAGATTTGCTAAATTATTTTTATTTTCATGTCAGAAAAAATTTTTAGTTTCGATATTATAAACAGATAAAAATACTAAAACAATTGAAAAAAATGCTATTAATGTGTAAGAAAGGGTATTTATTGAAATTAGTTTTATTTTATTTTTATAATCTTTTAGCAAATAATATCCCTTCTTTTATCATTTTATAAACTCTATTTTTTTAAAATTTAGGTCTTCACTTAATATCTGAATTAGTGGTTGGAGTTACTTTTTTAATAAAAATATTTTCTTGTTTCTTTTCGATTTTTTTTGTCTGTATTTCTTCTTCCTTATTTAAACTTTTATTTTCTACTATATAAAACATTAATAAAATGATAAATAAGAATGGTAAAAACATTGGTAATACAAGCATTAAAAATTGTAAAATAATAAATAAATTAGATTTATATAAATTATCAACTCATTTATTTCTTAATTGATGATATAGACATAAATAAGATGTATAAAGGATTATAAATATATTTATATATGCAAAAATTATTGACAAAATAATTGTAGGTGTAAGAGGATTCTTGTCAGAATTTAACAATAAAGAGTAAACTCCACCAATAATAACTCCTTGAATAATTGATAAGACAAAAATTATTAAAAAACTTCAACCAAAAATCTTTGTACTTCTTTTACTATTTAATCCAATATTATTAATATTAAAAAATAAGAATTGATTTTCTTCTTTTCTATTTGCTAAAGAATTAAGAACAAAAATTGTATAAGCTATTAGTATGCTAAATAAAGGGTTTCAAAAATTCATAATATAAAGAATTTGCAAAATTAAAAATCAAGTTAATTTTCTTTTTTGATTTTTTTCATATGTATTATTATTCTCAGATATATTTTTAAATAATAATATGAAAGATAAAACATATAAAGTTATTTGTATCATTACATAGATGGATAAAAATACTTCAAAAGTTATTAAATAATCTTTACCTTTAGAAGAATTATCTATACTATATGAATTAATATAAGGACCTGAAAAATGATTAAAACTTCGATTTGAAATTATGTCACCAGTTGATAAATTGATTATAAATAAAATAAAAAACAAAATAACTAGCATTAAGAAAAAAGTACTAATTAATAGTAAAATACCAAATATTTTGTTAATTTTGTTGTGTCTGTCTAATTTGTATTCTATATTTCTATTTATATCATTTTGGGTCATAAAGAACTTCTCTTGTATCTTGATTTATTATTCTTTTTCTGTTTATTTGAAGATTAATTCAATCACCATCAGCATCATAACCAATTCATGATGTTCTATCTGCTTTTTCTTCATTTGTTTCGACATGACAAATTACAAGATTATCTTGGTTATCTCCTCCGCCTCTTGATTTCGGGATTAAATGATCGATATTTCAAACATAATCACTACTATTCCACTTCCTTCATAATGATCTCTTTTAATTCATTTGCCTGTGTAATCTTGGATTTCTGATTCATTACCATATCTAAGACGTCATAATTTCAAAGCATTATCTAGATTTATTTTCATAATAATTCCTTTCTTATTTTTTAAAATCAAAACATATACAAAAAGTAAATTTTTTTAAATTTTCCTTTAACTTATGAATTTACTTTTTTTATGTTTTTTTATAAAAAAATATTAATTATATTGTTGCTTATAATTGTTAATTTAAATATTAAATATATAAAAATAAACTACATAAAGTAAAATATAATAAATTTATTTTGTCTAATTATTTAAAATAAAATATTCAATATTTAACATATTAATTAAAACAAAAAAACAAAGCAAAAGTCAAAAAAAGTAGTTATTATATTTGTTTTCTAGAAAGCATTTCGCAAACCTATTTTGCATTTTCTTTGCAGATAATTTAAATTAGATGTATAAATTAAAATGTTTAATTATTATTTAGTTAATATTAATTAAAAATAAAAATTTCTGTTTTTCTTGATTTATTTTATAATTCTATTACTTATATCTGTCAAGCAAAAGTGCTTGACACTAAGAAAGGAGCAAATATGGTAAAAATTAGATTAAGAAGAATGGGAAGTAAATTTAAACCTGTATACAAAATAGTTGTCGCTGATTCAAGAGCACCACGTGATGGTAAATTCATTGAAGCGTTAGGACACTATAACCCTCTAACAAAAGAATTTATTTTAAATAACGAAAGTGCTTTGAAATGATTAAATCAAGGTGCAAAACCTACTGATACTGTTGCAAATTTATTCAAAACACATAAAGTATCTAATAATGAAAATTAATTTCTTAACTTTATTTCCTAAATACTTTGAACCATTTAAAAACGAAAGTATAATAAACAAAGCAATTCAAAAAAACTTATTAGAAGTTAATGTTATTGATTTTAGAGAATTTAGTAAAGACAAGCATAGAAAAGTAGATGATGAAATCTATGGTGGTGGTCATGGTTTGTTATTACAAATTGAACCAATTGATTTAGCATTAAATTCACTAAATGATAATGGTGGGTATAAAATCCTTGTATCACCTCAAGGCAAGATATTCAATCAACAAATAGCTAATGAATTAGCTAACAAAGAACAAATAACACTAATTTCAGGTAGATATGAAGGTTTTGATGAAAGAATAGTTCAACTTGTGGATTTAGAATTATCTATTGGTGATTTTGTTTTAACTGGTGGTGAGTTACCATCTATGGTTATTGCAGATTCTATTGCTAGATTAGTTCCTGGTGTTATTAAATCGCAGTCACACATAAACGATTCTTTTCAAGGAATGGGATTGTTAGATTATCCACAATATACAAGACCAAGGGAATATAAAGGTATGAAAGTTCCAGAAGTTTTATTAAACGGGAATCATAAAGAAATAGAAATATGAAAACGGGAATCACAATTATTAAAAACTAAAAAAAATAGGCCCGATATTATTGAAAGGATAAAAAATAATGAGAAATAAATTATTAGAAGTAGTTGAAAAAGCACAGTTACGTAAAGATTTACCTGAATTTAAAACAGGAGATAATGTTAAAGTTTCAGTTCGTATCCGTGAAGGAGAAAAAGAACGTATTCAGGTTTTTGAAGGTTTAGTTATTTCTAAAAAAGAATCAGGAACAAGAGAAACATTTACTGTTAGAAAAATATCTTATGGTATAGGTGTTGAAAGAACCTTCCCTGTTTACTCACCATTAATAGCACACATTGAGGTTTTACGTTCTAATAAAGTTAGAAGAAAAAGATTATTCTACATGAGAGACCGTAAAGGTAAAAGTGCACGTCTTAAAGAAATTAAAAGATAACAAAAATCATCCAAATCGGATGATTTTTGCTATTCAATAAATTAATAAATACTATAGTAATACTAATTATTTAATTTAATAAATTGTTTTTCTATATATTCTATTACTTTTACATTTGCTGCATTACCAAATTGTTTATAAGCTTGATAATCATTTTCGTTACATATAAAATTTTCTGAAAAACTTTCTAATCTGCTTGCTTCTTTTGGTGTTATTCTTCTTTTATATTTACCTATTATAGGTAGACGCACCATAGCTACAAGAACTGGGAAGAAATCAGGTTTTTTAACTATTATCCCTGAAGGTCAAAATTGAATTATAGTGTCTCAAATAGATTTATAATCCCTACCACATTGTCACTCTATTTTTTTTCTGTTTTAGTAAATTCATTAAGATAATCTCATTTTTTAAGTCATTTTAAAATAAATTATTTATTATATTCAAATAATAATTTATTTTTTAAAATAAAATCATTTTTTCATTTTTTGTTTATCTCTAAAAGTTGGAAAGGGTTTAAGAATTCTTCTGATCACACAGGAAAACATAATGTTCCTTTGAATTTTTCTTTTACAAAAATGCCTTCAGATTTTGACTTTTTAGGAATGTATTTAATTCCTTTTATAAAATCATTCCAACATTCTAGTATTCTTTCTTCATGATTAGTTATATTATATTTTTTATCTACTTCTTTATCGAGAATAGTATCGATATCATTTTTATAGTCATCTTTTTTTGGTAATTCTATATTAAAGTTTTTATATTTAATGATTTGTGATAACCAGCAATTATTACTCTTTCTCTGATTTGAGGAATGCCAATGTGATGAGGACTTATGACTAATGGTGATAATGTTATGATATAACCTAGGTTTTCCAGTGTTTCTTTAATTGTTTTTCATGTTTTTCCTTGATGATGTGAAACTAAATTTCTTACATTTTCTAAAATGATAAAAGGGTTTTATGATGTTTTAAAATTCTAGCTATATCAAAAAATAATGTTCCCCTAATTTTGTATTCAAAACCAAGTCTATCACCCCCTTTCGAAAAAGGTTGACAAGGAAAACCGGCACATAAAACATCATGTTTTGGTATGTCTTGAGCATTTATTTTTGTTATATCATTATAAGGATTAATACCATAATTTTTTTATAAGTTTCAATTGCATATTTATCAATTTCATTAGCAAATACACATTCACCACCTAAATTTTCCATTGCTTGATGAAATCCACCTATCCCTGCAAATAAATCTATAAATTTAAATTTTTTCATAACCATCCTTACTTATATATGTATAAACAATGCTATTATTCATGTTTTCTTTATTTAATAAAAATTTCGGTTCTCTTTTATTATGATTAGTACCTGAATTATGACCTTGTTTAAAATCTGATAATATGTATTTAAAACTACTTTCATTAATTTCAAATATCCTCATCTGTTTAAAAATTACAGAATGTTTCATTTTATTTACATAAAAAATTTTACTATTATTAATTTTAAATAATTCCATTCTTGTCTTTGGCATTTCATTATTAAAATCTTTATCTTTTAAGGTTGTATGTTCATAGAACTATGTATCATAGTTTTTTGTATTTCTTAAGTGCTTGTAGTGTATTTTTCTGGTCATTACCAGGTTTTGTTTCTTAGATAAATCTGAGCATTTTAAATCACCATAGAAATTTTCATAATTAAAAAATAAATCAAAATCTAAATCAAATTTATCTTTATAATCCTTGACAAAAATTAAATTATCTATATTTTGAGAATTAACAAATTGCTTAAATTTAAATTCTAAAACCGGTCAGGTCGCTCAACACCTTTTGCTTGATATCAATCATTTTCTTTCATTTCTTTAATACAATTTATTGCCATTAAAGTTTCATTAAAGTTAAATGTTTTATTAAAATTAGAAAAAACGGAAAATAAATTTTGAAAATTATGATTATTTTCGTTTATATATTTATACAAATGTGATTATTTTTTAAATCAACTTTATTGAAAATATTATATTTTAAGCCTTGATATAAGTCATTTATATAAATATGAGCAAAAGAAGAATTTAATTTATTTTTAATATAGTCGTAATTTTAAAGTCCAATATAAAACATTATCATTATATTTTAAACACCAAAAATATATATTTTAGTCTGTTGTGATTGATATTCATTTATAAAATCTTTATATCAACTTTTTAATTGGATTCTTTTTTTAAAAATTGGGTGAGGATTACCAAGATAAGTTACTCAAGCACAAATAAAATAATGTTTGATATTGTTATTAATGTAAAGGAATAATATTTTATTTTTGTACTTAAATTCTTTAGCTCCAGAATTAAGTGAATGATTTAAAATTTCTAAGAAATTTATTTTCTTTGTTATTGATTGATCAAAATCAATAACTATCTTCCCATTTTTATAAATTTGTTCTGATTTATATTTCTTATCCATATTCTCTCTTGAATATAACATTTTTCAAACCAAATTTACTTTTTAATATGTTCAATATAATTTTATTACATATCAACAAACATATCTTCTAATTCATAAAAGACGATAAGAAGAATAAAACCACTCTGGGAGTGGTTTTATTCTATGTATACTTCTATTAAGGTCTCTGATTCTTTATTTTTATTTGTTTCTAATACCTTAAAACTTACTTTATCTTTAAGTGTGTATTTAGAAGTTTTATAAAGTTTTGGTTTATTTATTTTTTTAGCAAATCAGTGGTATAAAGTTAATTGTTCTTCATTTTCTTCTAATAAACTTGGATCTAGTTCTAACTGTTTGAATAATTCTCCGATGAAAGTATCTCCTCGTACTCTGGATTTTTCTAATGATATTTCATAAATTTTTTCATCATCATCATATTCATCATAGATTTCACCTATAATTTCTTCGATAATGTCTTCAATTGTTATAATTCCTATAACGTCTGTACTATTATTATTTTCTACTACAAAACCCATTTGTGCTCTTGCTGCTCGCATTTTTTCTAAAGCACTAGATAAAATTGAGTTAGATGAAATTAAAGGAACTCTTTTTATATAATTAATAATTTTTCCTTTTTTAAGATGAAAGATATCTTTTAATAATAAAATACCTATTAATTGGCCGTTTTGTTCAACCGGTATCCGTGAATAGTTAGTTTCTTTAAATAATTGTATTGCTTCAGATACATTTGCTTTATAAGATAGAGTTGTTACTTCCTTAAGTTTAATATAATGTGATAATACTTTTGTTGAATCTAAATCGAGAGCATTTTTTGCTAGTAAACTTTCACCGGTTTGCAAAACACCTTCACTTTGAGCCAAATTTATTATTGATTTTAAATCTTCTTCTGAATTAGTTATATAAACATCTTTTGATAATTTATGTATCGGTCAGGTTAAAATTCAGAATACTCAATAATTTAAATCAATTCATCAACTAAAAATTTGCAAGAATTTTTTTGGATTTTTTCTAGCTAATAGTTTTGGTGTAATTTCACCAAAGATAACTAGTAAAGGTGTAACAATTGCAGTTGAAATAATTATAATTAGTGTTTCATCAGTAAATAATTTACCTAAAAATACACCCATTAAAACAGAAGAAATAACATTAACTAAATTATTTCCTATTAAAATGGTTGTTAATATTCTATTATATTTATTATAGTGTTTACTTATGAGTTTATTTGAAGTTTCTTTATTTTCTACCATTTCATAAATCTTAGACTTCGGTAAAGTTGAATAGGCTGTTTCACAACCACTATATATTGAACTTAATAAAAACAAAATTATTAAAATTGGTATTATTACTAAATAATAAATAAAGGACATAATTCTCCTTTATAAACTATCTTACAACAGGAATATTCCATCATTCTCCTATTCTTCATTTATTGAAATGTCTCTTGGTGCATCGTTAAATGTTACTATTCGACCTTCATAAATTAATTCTGAATTTCCTGGTTGACCATTACGGTTTTTTGCAACAGAGACTTTTGTTAAGGTATATTCAGATGATTCATCTTTTGAATCATTATTATTTTTTGATTTTTTTTGACTATTTCTGCTTAAGAAAATAACTATATCAGCATCTTGTTCTATAGCACCCGATTCTCTTAAGTCATGTAGTTGCGGAGATTTATCTTCCCTGTTTTCTACACTACGTGATAATTGAGATAAAGCCATTATAGGGATTTTTAAGTCAAGTGCTAAAGTTTTTAAACTTCTTGAAATTAATGCTATTTCATTTTGTCTGTTTCCCGAGGCATTTGGTCCGCCTGAAATTAATTGTAAGTAATCTACAACTACAAAATGTAAACCATCTTTAAGATTTTTTGCTAATTGCTTAATTTTTCAAATTATGTCAGTGATTCTACTTGTTGTAGCATCATCAAAAAACAAGTGTGAATTTTCTTCTTCTATAATAAATTGACCTTGTAATTTAAATCATTCTTCATCATCTAGTTTTCTTGGATTTTGTATTTTTCATAAATCAATTTTAGCAAGTGAAGAATAATAACGAGCAATTAATTCATTTACAGGCATTTCAAGCGAAATAAAGGCTACATTTTTAACATAACTATCATCATATGGTTTTAATCTAGAAATATTTGACGCTATGTTTAAGGCTAGTGCTGTTTTACCAACTCCAGGTCTTGCTGCTAAAACTATTAGTTGTCCTGGTTTAAAACCTTTAACATAATAATCTATTGAATTAAAGTTTGTTAATAAGGTGTCTTTATCTATTGAATTATATGCTTTAATTTCACTTAATTTTTCTTGAAATTCTTGGGTTGCTTGACCAATTGAAACAAAAGAACTATTATTAATACCACTACCATTGTGTTCTGTAACAAACTTTTCAAAGTCAGCAAGAGAAAAATCTCATGAAATATCTTTTTTGTTTTTAAATGAATTTAATGATATTTCATAAAAAACTTCCAATGCTCTAAGTTTTGTTAATTCTCTTAATTTTTCAATGTAGAAATTAATGTTATTTTCATTTTGGAATGATATAGATAAATCAGACAATAAAGAACTAGTTACTAGAGGGAATTTATTTCTTAATGAAGGTGATGTTTCAATATCATTAGATATATCATAGAAATTAAAAAAAGTGATTTTATCAATTCCTGTTTGTTTTTTCTTTTCACTAATTAAACTAAATAATTGTTTATATTCTTCACTAACAAAATCATCTGAAGTTAAATAATCAATTCCCATTTGTTGTCTAGATTCATCAGAAATCATAATTGCTAAAATATTTTTTTCTATCAATGAATCTCTAAACAAAGTATTTTCAATATACTTTGTAGGTAAAAATTCGAAATTATGATATTGATTATCTTGTTTTTTATTTTTTGACATTAATTTTTATTTCTATCCTTAATTTAGCTATGATGTCTTTATATAAATTAACTTCAACATCATGATTACCTTCAGAAACTAAGTGAATTTTTTGTAAGGAGTGTTTTGGTAATTTAAAACCTAATTCTTTTAATGATTTATCTACATCTTTAGTAGATACAGAACCATGTACATTTAAATTATGATTACCATCGATATTTGCAGTTAATTGATATTTTAGAACTAATTCCTCTATTTTTTCTTTTTCCCTTAAGGCATTCGTTCTAGTTTCATGTTCATTTGCTACTAAATCATTAAGTGTTTTTTGTAATTGAGCATAGTTTTTTTCATTATATGGAACACCAAATCCTTTTTTAACTAAAAAATTTGTTCCATAACCTGATGCTACTTCTATAATTGTGTTTGCTTTTCCGTCTTTACAATCTTTTGTTAATATGATTTTCATAATTATCTCTTTTCTATTGTGTTTATTGCATGTTTAATATTATCTATAAAAGTATCTAAATCCTCATTTGTTTCTGCTGCCGCTGCTGAAAAGTGTCCTCCACCACCAACTGCTTCACATATTATTTGTACATTTGCATCTAGACCTCTTGCACTTAGTTTATATAAATTGCTTTTTTCTAATTTACCAACAACAAATGAAGCAATTCTTCCTTTTACTCTTAAAACTTCATTAGATGCAATAGATATTACATCGTTTGAATATTCTTGGTCTGAGTAAGCTAAATAATAACCTGTTTTTACTTCAGTTAAATTTTCCAATAATTTAGAAACCTTAATGGCTGTATCATTGTCTATTTTTAGTAAATCAGTACTTACTGATATACTTGCTCCCTTTGATTCTAGCAATGCACAAGCATCAAATGTCCTTTTTGAGGTTATTCGTGAAAATTGACTTGTATCCAGATATATTCCATTTAATAATAATTGTGCTATAAAAGGTTTTAAATAAATTTTATGTGTTAAGAACATATAAATTTCTGTGATTATTTCGCTTGCACTTGAGCAAGTAGTTTCTATATAAATATTTGATTTTGGAGCAAAATCTATGATTTTACCTTGTCTGTGATGGTCAAAAACAAAAATATTATTTCTTTGTACATTAAGTAAACCATCACTATAATCAGATCTTAAAATATCTGAATTATCTACCATAACAACAAGCGTTCTTTCATTTATCAAACCGGCTACATATTTTGGGTGTATAAATTTATAATCCTTAAATTCTTTTTTTTGTATTAATAAATTTGTTGTACTGTCAAATGTATTCATACAAAGATATGGCTTTTTATTATAAGCTAATGCAATTTCATAAATTCCACAAGCAGAACCTAATGCATCTAAATCCGCATTTTTATGTCCATAAATAATTACATTTTCTATATTATCACTTGATAATTTATTAATTAAAATTTCTGTGATTGCTTTAATTTTTGTTCGATTATTATCTGATATCAATTCAGTATGTGAACCATAATATATAGGTTGTGAATGATTAGAAAAAATAGTTACTTGATCACCACCTCTGGATTGTGAATGAATTAAAGCTTTTTTTGCTTCCTCAAGTTTTTCTTTTAATGATGTCCAACCTGTAGCAAAACCCAAACTTAAAGAAAGTTTATTTATATCACTATTTTCTATAAGTTTATTTATTTCAATAAAAATATTGAATTTGGTTTTTTTGAATTTTTCTAAAGTCTTTTCATCTAAAAATAGAATAAATTTACCATTAGTATACTGTCGATAAATAATGTTATATTTGTTTACACACTCATTTAAAACATCAATAACAACTTTGTTGATCATAAATAATTGTTCTTCAGATAAAATAGATTGATATAGGTTGTAATTATCTATTTCTAATTCTCCCACAACAGGTTTAAGATCTTTTACTTCTCTTTTTATTATATTTTCGGAAGTTATGTCTTTAATAACAACAGTATTTTGAATGGGTAAAAATTGAGCTTGAAAAATTTGATTATCTTTAGTGAAATTTATATCAACATACTTATGAAAATTTGAAATATCACAATCATAATATTTAAAAAAGTCTGATATTTTTGTCCCAATTAAATCATTACTAAATGAAGTTTTAATTAATTTACTTGTCCAAATTATTTGAAATTCATTATCATAAATAATAAGTCCTAAATGATTATTAGAAATAACTTCTTCTATTAAATTATTAAAGGATTTTTTAACTAGTTCCCTAGAATTTGAAAAGTTAATTACTCCAAAATACAAAATGAAGGTTATCAAAATTAATAATAAAAAAATGCCTCAAATTAATAATAAATATAAATAAAAATTATATTCAATTTTTAAAAATACAATTAATGAAGTAAGTAATAATATAAATAATACTACTCCAGAAAATATAAATGTCCAAAATTTTTGTTTCGAGTTCATTATTCTCCATTTTAATTTAATAATTCAATTATACACTATTTAAATTTTGAAAATTTAAATAAAAAAATCAACTATTTGTTGATTTAAATTCCATGAGAATGAGTATGGAAAGAAAGAATAATAACTGCAAAAATAACTCCCATAAATAAGAAGATTAATGTTATTAATCATTTCTTCTTATTGAAAATCTCATGATAAAATTCAGGGAAAAATTCCACTAAAGAAGTAAATAAAAATACACCACCTATTCCTGCGTATATAAAGCTTTTTAAAAATGAATTAATAAAATCTCCAACATAAATTCCAATCAACATAAAAGGTAAAAATAAAAATAATCCAATGAATGAAACAAATAAAGCTTTTCAAGGAGAAAGACCAGATTCTCTTAATCTAAGATAAAAAATTGTTTCTTCTGGTATTAAATGAAAAATTAATGAAAGAAAGTATGCAGTTGTTAAAGCACTATTTTGACTATAAATCACACCATCAACTGGAATATGTTGATTTAAACTATAACCAATTAATAATCCTTCTGGTATTCTGTGAGTTAATAATAATAATAAAGCAATTAATTTTAACTTACCTTCTACTTTTTCTTTTAATGTATCTTCTACTAAGGATAATTTATCATCTTTATTATTCATAAAATCTGAATGGCTATGTGTGTGAACGTGATCACTATGCTCATGTTGATGGATGAATATACTTAATTTTTTAGAAGACATTAATTTTTTATTAAGTTGAAATGATATTGCAAATTTTAGAACAAAAGAAAAAATAATTCCAGTTAAGGTTCCGCCTGCTACTAATCCAATATTTGTCAAATATGTTTGTGTTGATGAATAACCATTTATTGCACCTTGAAAACTAGATACTTCTAGTGATTCCTTTAGAAAACCAAAAATAGATAGTATGATAAAAAATCCAGTAGAAAATGCATATAAATATACTTTAGATTTCCCTTTTAAGATATTTTTAAAAAAAGGTAAAACTAAGGATAAAATTATTGGTATTAATAATAAAGCAAATAAAAAAATGAAAACTAAAATTAATTTAGATGCTCATTGAATCTGAATATTATCATTTAAATAAACATATAAATCTGAAATTCACTGCATTTTATAAAACTTCTATATTATGATAAACATCTTGAACATCATCATCATCTTTTAATTTTTCAGCAAATTCTAGGAGTTTGTTTCTTTTTTCTTCATCGTATTCTACATACATATTAGGAATATATGTAACTTCACATTGGATAAAGTTTTCTATTTTTAAATTAGTTTCTAGAGCATTCTTTAATTCGCTGAAGTTTTCTGGTTTACAGAAAATTATAAATGAATCATCTAAAGTTTGAATATCATCTGCACCACTTTCTAGAGCTATCATCATTAAATCATCTTCTGTGGTTTCATTTTTAGAAATTTCTATAATTCCTTTTTTATCAAATACAAAAGGAATTTGACCTGTTTTACCTAAGGTAGCATTTTGCTTATTAAAATATGCTTGAATATTTGATTTTACTCTATTAACATTATCGCTTAATGTCACAACAATAAATGTTGCTCCTCCACTTATAGTTGCATTAAAGATCAACTCAGTGAATGAATCTGAACTTTTTGTTCCCTTTGCTTTTGCAATAGCTCTTTCTATGTTCTCTTTTGGCATATTTTTTGATTTAGCTTTAGAAATCGCTAATTTTAGAGCTGGATTCATATCTGGATCGGGTCCTAATGAAGCTGCTACAAATATTTCTTTTGACAACTTTTGAAATATTTTTCCTCTTGCTGCGTCTTGGGCACCTTTTCTGTGTGCTATGTTTGCTGAATGTGAGTGTCCTGCCATAATTTCTCCTTATTTAACTTTATTTGGTTTGTAAATTTTATCTCTTTTATGTTGTGTTATTTTATGTTTTAATTTTATTTTCTGAATAACTTCGGGTTTGAGTTTTTTATTTATTTCATTTTTATTAGTTAAATGATTTAAATAAAAATCAAGATCGTCATAAGAAAATCCTAATTCATTTTCATCGGTTTGCCCTTCTCATAAACCTGCTGATGGTTTTTTATTAATAATTGAATCGGGAACTCCAACTAATTTTGCTAAATATTTAACTTCTGCTTTTGTTAATTGTGAAATAGGTAATAAATCTGCGCCACCATCTCCGAATTTAGTGAAATAGCCTATGTATACCTCATCTGCATTGTCTGTACCTAATACTAAAGAATTTTTTTCTTGAGCAATTGCATATAAAGTTGTCATTCTTAATCTCGGTTTAATATTTGCTATTGCTAATAGATTACTTAATGTTAAATTATTAAGTAATTCATTGAAAGTTTTAGTCAAGTCTATTCTTTGAAATGAATCATTGAACGTTTTTTCTAGTTCATTGATATGTTCTAAATCACTAGTAGTCATTTTTTTTATAGGTAAAACTATACCATATGTATTCTTTGGGCATAATTTTTTAGCCAATGCATAAGTTAAAGCAGAATCAATACCACCGCTTATACCTATAACAAAACCATTTGCTTTTGCTTTTTTTAAATATTTTTGAAGAAAATTTAAAATTACTTCAATATAATTCAATGCTTTTTCTCTATCAAAATCTACTTTATTATTGCTATATTTTGTTATTATACTCATTTTTACCTTTGTATAATTATTATTATATAATCAATTTAATTATTTCTTTGCTTTATTAAGTAATATAAACCAATTAGTGCAGAATCATCACCTAGTTCATCAAAATATAAATTAATTCCATAGAAATGGTTAAAATCACTAATTTCCTTTGCTTCTTGGAATGCTTGTTTAACCATTTCTTTTTGTGCTAAACCTAAACTTCCGCCAATAAAGTAATTATGAGGTGCTAATATACCAGCACTTATAGCAAATATATCTCTAAGAGTATCTTTTGCTTGATTAACTATTTCTTCTGCCATTTTGTTTGTTTTCGATAATTCAAAAATTTCTTTTGCTGATTTATTTAAACCTAAAAATTTTGCTTTAGTTTCTATTCCAGTTCCTGAACAGTGTAATTCTAGTGCATATGAATTTTTTAATCTAGATGCTCCTTGAAATGAATGTTTTGAAACAGGAATTTGTGCAATTTCTTGAGCATAGTAATTATTACCATGATAAATTTGATCATTAATTATTAATCCTGCACCAAAACCAGTACTTAATGTAAAAAATTGACTAATTTCATTTTTAGTTTTATTAAAATTTTTATGATTTGCTAATGCCATAGCATTAGCATCATTTTCAAAAACTATATCTTTTAAAGAAGTATTTTTTAGTAAATAATTTTTTAAATCAAAATTTCTTCAAGTTCCTCCTAGATTTGGACTATTAAGAATAATTCCATTTCCATAATCACTAGGTCCTGGAATACATAGTGCTAAATAATTTATATTATTTTTGTTTATTTGCTCAATAATTCAATCTGATGTTTCAAATGCATTTGTATAATTTGTTTTAGTTTTAATTTTGTGTATTATTTCACAATTTTTATTAAATAATGCAAAACGTGTATTCGTTCCACCAACATCTATTACTGCATAATTTTTAAAATCTTGATATTTCATAATAAAATTATATATAAGTTATGAATATAAAAAATTAAATTAAAATATAATATTACTTATTAGTAATATAAGGAGTTTTATGAAAAAAGTCTGAATAAACCTATTGCCTTTGTCTATTTTACCAATATCAATTATAAGTTGTAATAATAAAGAAACACAAAAAGATTACAAAAATGACTTAACTGTCAATGAAGTCTTAAAGAAATTTCAATTAAACATAGAATCTCAAGAACCAAAATTATCATTTGATAAGTTTAAAGAAGAATATCAAAAGTTAAATATTAATGATTCAGAATTTAATATTCAAGTTTCAAAATTATTAAGCAATAATTGAGTTTGATTTTTAAGCAATATCAAATTATTTGGTGCAGAACAAAAAAATAAAACAGATTGATTTTTATTTCCAGAAAAAGAAGAAGCAAAACACTCTAGATTGTTTAAGCATGCTTTAGGTTTAGATAAAATAGAAAATGAAAATAGTATTCCTCACTCACATATTTCATTCCCTAAAGTATTGAGAATTGATTTTTCTAAGTTTACCTCAATATCTGAAGTTTTAATAGATACAAAAGATAATCAAAAAATTTTATTCATTACTTTCGGAAGAACTATAATCAAACTTAAATTAATTAATAATAAAATAATAGTAGATTCTGATTTTTATTTCATAATTAGACAAAACAAAGAAGGAAATAATATACCAAGTAATAAATTAATAGAAAATGAAATACTTCAAACTATATTCAATACAGATATTAATTTAATAGATCAAAAATTTATAGATCAATACGAAGATAAGATAACTGCTGAATATGGTATTCCTTCAAAAGTATATTTAGTAATAAGATAAAATGCATATATTATTTTGAATTGGTATATCAATCTTTCTTTTTTTATTTTTAGCATTATTTTTAATTTTAATATATTTGCTAATAAAAAAATCTATATTAAAAGCCTCAGAAGAAATAAACATTAAAATTAGTAATTATAAATATGAAAATATAAGAAATATAAGTAAAGTAAGTAAACTAAGGACGCATAGCGAAGAAAATGAAATTATATTTAATAACTTAAATAGGTTGAATAAAGAAATTAATTTATTTTTTGAAGAATTTAATTCATATAACATAAACAAAAAGAAATTTGGTTTATTTAAATCACTTTATCAAATAAAAAAAATCAAACAATTAAATTCTAAAATTCAATTTAAACAAAATGAATTTTGAAATTGATCAAATAAAATAATGAATGAATGAAATAATTTAGATAATTCTATTTATAAATATATACAACTAATTAACTCTTGAAAAAATAAATTAATTTCTACGGAAATTTCTAACTTTTTCTTTAAAGAAAAAGTTCATAATCTAATCGAAGAAACACTTATTTATATTTGAAAAATAGATATTTATAAAACTAGGGATCTAAGCGGTAATATAACTAAATTAAATGATTTAAAAAATAAAATATTTAATTTAGGTTATTTGTTTTTATCTTGTCAGAAAATTGATTTTATGTTATTAGAAATTTATAATTTAAGGTCTGATATAAATATAAACGAAATATATTTAACCTTTATCAAAGAAATTAAAAACTTATCCTTATCAAAAAGTAATTGTAATATAATTAATTCAATTAAAAAAATAAAAAATATTTATAGTCAATTTTTAAATTATAAACAACATTCATATATAAATAATGAAATAAATAATTTTTTTGAGAAAAACAAAGATAAATTTATTTTGTTATCTAACAAGTTAAAAAATGAATTTAATAATATAAACATAAATAAAAATAAAAAAATAAATCATTTAATTCTTTTTACAAGCAGCATAAGTAAAAAACTTCATCTTTTTAATTCTTCAATTAATAAAATAGAAGAATTAATCAATCATTTAAAAGAATTTGAAAAAGAAATATCTCTCTTAAAAGGCAAAAGTATCTTAGAAGAAGATAAAAAAATTCAATTTAGTATAGAATTATTTATAAAATTAAAAAGTCATTTTTATTTATCAATTGACACTCAAAATAAGAAATTAGTAGAAAAAATAAATAATTTTTTTATAAAAAATATAGAGAATCAATCAAGCGAAATCAGTATTAAAACTTGAAATGAATGAATTTGTTTATTGGAAAAATTAATTATTTCAATTCAATTGAACAATAAATATCACAACCTTTTTAGTAAATTAAATTTTTATTTTGAAAAAAATTCAGATAAATATAATAATCAAAAGAAAATAGATTTAGGTGCAATAAATAAGCATATTCATAAAAAGAGCTTTAAAAATGCTTTTTATTTGCTTAAAGACTTTTTTGAAAGGAGCAAGAATGTTCAGTAAAATACTCATAAGATATGGTGAACTAGTTTTAAAGCATAAAAACAGAAAAACTTTTATTAATCAATTAAAAAATAATATTAAGAACATAGTAGGAACAAATCCTGAAGTAGAATTTGATAGAATGTATCTTCCTTATTCAGAACAAAATTTAAAACAATTAAATTATGTTTTTGGAATTAGTTCTTATTCACCTGTAATTGTTGTTGAAAATAATATTGAACTTTTTAAAGAAAATATTTTACAACTCATTAATCCATCATCTCAAACTTTTAAAATATCAGCAAGAAGAAATTACAAAAAATTTGGTCATAATTCAAATGAAATAAATAATATTCTTGGTGGACATATTTTAAAGAATTCAAATTTAAAAGTAGATGTTCATAATCCTGATCAAATATTTTATATCGAAATTCGTAGAAATAACACTTATATCTTTTCTAATTATATAAAGGGACTAGGTGGATTACCTGTTGGAGTTTCAGGAAAGGTTTTACACTTACTTTCTGGTGGTTTTGATTCACCCGTTGCTGCTTTTCAATTAATGAAAAGAGGTTTGAAAGTTGACTTTTTATCTTTTTTAACACCTCCACAAACAGATGAAAGAACTATAAAAAAGATTAATGATTTAGTCTCTGTTTTAACTAAATACCAAACTTCAAGTAATTTATTATTAGCTGACTATTCTCATTTGATGAATTATATTGCATTAACTTCTAAAGAATCATATAAAATCAATTTAATGAGAAGAAGTTTTTACCGTATTGCACAAAAAATAGCAGAAAAGAATAAGATTTTAGCAATATCAAATGGTGAAAACTTAGGTCAAGTTGCATCACAAACTTTAGAATCAATTAATACAATTAATTCTGTAATTACAGTACCTGTTTTAAGACCATTAATTACTTATGATAAAAATGAAATAATTGATATTGCTAAAAAAATCAGTACACACGATATTTCTATTATTAAAGCTAATGAAACTTGTGAACTGTTTGCTCCTAAGGAACCAACAACAAAACCTAACATTCAACAAGCTTTACTATTAGAAAGTGAATTAAATATGATTAATGAATTAGAAGAAGAATTAATTCAATCTAAAATTGAATTAATTAAAATTGGTAATAAAAATGGATAAATTCGAGTTTTACATTGATTTTGAAGCAATAACTTTGGATTATATGCGTAAAATCATTAAGAAAAAATGATTAATTAATAGCAATATAGATGACAACCAATTAAAAAAACTAAAATCTGAAGATTTTATTTTTTGTTATACAATAGGGTATTTTAAGGAAACTAATTTTTCAAAATTTACCAAGAAAACTACATTCATTAAGTTCAAATCTTTTGGAAATAATAGAGATAATGAATTAAGTGTAAAAATATTAAATGATTTAAGGTTTCTAACAGGAATAAAAGATTTTATGCCAAACGAAAATAATTCGGTGTTTTATTCTTGAGGTGGTTTGTTAGAAGATAAGGTCTTAATGAAGATTTTTAATCTAAAAACAGATAATTTAACCAATAGACAAATTTCTATAGATAAATTAATACCTCAAAATTTGTTTGAAAAAAAATATATTTCTAATTGGGATTTATTAATAAAATCTTATCCCAATAACCCTATTTTAAATCTCAAGATTAGAAAAAAAACCACAAGAGAAGCAGATTCAACGGGTGAAAAAATGTGTGTGCTTGGTTCTGTTTTTTTATTGGATAAATGAAATGATGATACATTATATAAAATAAAAGAAAAAGATATAAAAATATTAATGAATGATATTAAAATTTATAATTCAGATGATGTTTGTAAATTAGCCTTAATTCATAAATACTGAGAAGTATCCAATGAAATAATAAATTTGATCAAAAATATAGAAAACGAAAGAAATTCAATTATTTCTGCTAAATCACAAAATATATGATTACTAAGAGGAATTGAGAAATATTTACATGATTTAAAACTAACTCCTACTGAATGCAGTAAATTAATAACACTTGAAAACAATGAAATAGAATCATCAGAAAATATTGAAAAAATAAAAGTAATAAACAAACTAACTAAAAAATTTGGAAACATAAAATTATTTGAAATCTTAGATTTATTAAATATAGAAATAAATAAACTTCAAAATGAAATAGAAAAATACAATTCTAAAATTTTATTAGTTGCTAGTCAAACATATAAGAAAAATAAAATAACACCCAAACTATAATCAATAAAGAACTAATATCTTGATTAGTTATATTATTATTAAGATATTTAAATAACTTACTAAACTAACATAAAATTTTGTTATTTATATAAATTATTAAATTAACAATAAAATTTAACTTTATAATTAAATTTATAATATTTGTGGAAAAAATTACATTTTTTCGTAAATATTATATTTTTTTATAGCAATTAAACTTATTTTTAAACTAAGGTTTTAAAAAAATATAAAATAAAGATATAGGTAGCAATCATGAAAAAATTTAAAAAGTTATTCATTTTATTTTCTTCTTGTTTTCTATTGAGTAATTCCGTATCTCTCATGAGTTCAAATATAAATTATAAAGAAAAAGATACAGAGAATCTTTTAATTCTCTCAGAACTAATGAGATTGAAAAGACTACAAAATGTACAACAATTTTTTAAAAAGAAACTCTATATTAAAGATTTATATAATAGAAAACTACTAGTTATTGCAACTAAATCCGCATATTCTATTATAGATTTTAAAACACTTATAACTCTAGAAACTAGATTTGAAACTTTAGAATTAAATGATAATGCAAACTTTATATATATTCCCGGTTTTGGACTATATAAAGAAAAAGATAATAACTTAATAAACATAAGTAATAATGAAATATTTTCCAAAAATCATTTTATAAAAAATGTCTTACCTGTTAATATACCCAATGACAATCAATTTATAAATAAACAAAAAGAAAAAAGAGAAAAAGAAATTAATACTTTTTCTTTATATAAATCTAATGCTGAAAGACCTAATTTTCCAAAGTTAGATTACATCGGAAATAATAAATTTAATGTCTCTCATGTAGTACCTAATGCTTGATGATTTTCAACAAGAAATAACTATGAAAAATCTGGTTACATAGATTATCAGGGTAATGGTTTGTGTGAATATGTTGCTTTATCACAATTACTTTTATATAATCATCTGTTTGTTGATTCGACTATTTTCTCAAAATTTGACTATGATAAATATTTTATATTAAAAGATTCAGAAAAAGATATAAATGATTCTTCTCCTGTCTTTAGATTTGCTAAACATAATTTAAATAATGAAAATTTAGATAATTCACTAGCATTTACTTTGTTCAAAGAAGGTGGTTATAATTATGATTTAAAGACTTCTTCTGTTTTGTGAAATACAACTGAGAAAATCCTAAAAAATAACATAAATAAGTGGAAGTTAGACGGAAAATATGGTGGTTATTATAAAGCATGAGAATATGTTAAAAAAGGTATACCTAGTGTTTTCCTGAGTTTCCCACTTATTTATTAAAAAAATACTTAAACACCTACAATATAGATGTTTAAGTATTTTTTGTTAATTATTTATTTACAATTTTTGAATAAATATCAAAATAATATCAAGAGTTATTAAAACTTTGTGAATCCTCCCTCTCTCTTTTTAAAATTTCTTTTGTTTTTGAATTTAAGTCTAATCTTTCTC
>NZ_JNKA01000019.1 GCF_000701865.1 Mycoplasmopsis felis ATCC 23391
GTCATATTCTACTTTGTTTTGTAACATTGTTTGTATTTAAAATGATTAAAAAATTAGTTAATGATTTTTACAAAAAATGAGGAGTAATAGATAAGCTAACAGATACCATTCTTATTAATTTAATTAAAAATTTAAATAAAACAGCTTTAATTGATAATTACAGTCAAACAACATTAAATGTATGAAAAAATATAGATACCGATTCAACTATTAGTTGAAAATTCTTTAATGAGTTCTTAAATTACATAATAAATTCTTAAAATCGCAAGTAAAAAAATAAACGTTTTTCCCTATATTTAAGGGTGAAACGTTTATTTTTTTCTTTAACTGGGAAACTCAGGATAAAATCAAAATAAATATGAAAATCAATAATAAAAGACACATTTGAAAATGTGTCTTTTATTATTGATTTTATAAATGGCGCGCCCGGCAGGAGTCGAACCCGCAACCTTTAGGGCCGTAACCTAACACTCTGTCCAGTTGAGCTACGAGCGCTTTTATAAATATGGAGGCACTAACGGGATTCGAACCCGCACTCAAGGTTTTGCAGACCCTTGCCTTGGCCATTTGGCTATAGTGCCTATGTGAATAATTGCTTTTATATTATAATATCTTTTTTTATTTTTCAAAACTTTTAATATATATTAAAAGTTTGTGATTTTTAATTTTTTTTCTTATAATGTGAAATTTTCCACATTTTTTGACTAATATTTCTTATATTAAGATAAAAATCATTTATATATAAAATAAAATATTAAAATAAAAATATATAAGTAATTTGGAGAGAATATGAAATTAAAGAAAATCAAATATTTATTTTTATTAAGTAGCTCAATAACTATTATTCCTGCAATAGCAATGAGTTGCGATAAAAATGAAGAACCAGGAAATAACACAGGAACAACGGATAAACAAGTTACACCACCAATACCTGAGCCAAATCCGGCACCTACTCCTCAACCACTACCACCAATAAGCCCGGCACCAGGTAATGGTGGTGAAGATAGCAAAACACTTGACAATGATAATCCTACAGTTCATGCAAATGAAAACTTAATTGAAGAAATAAAAACCAATCCATTGCAAAGAGTAGAAGGAATAACAGACCAACAAATTTATGACAAAATATTTTCTAAGTTTACTAATGAAACTAAAATAAGGGGTTTACAAGTTTATAATGTGGATAATAATGTCTTTATTGGTATATCTGGCGGAGGAAATGATGTAGATAATAAACTATTTAAAGCTAAAAAAGATGATTTTTATAATTTGCTCACTGACTGAGATAATAAAGATGCAAAAAATATACAGAAAAGATTTAATCATTCTGAGTGAGATAATGAAAATAAAACATTAATTTTTAGATACAAAATTAAAGGTAATAAAGAAGATCAAGTTTATGAACAAAGATTTACATTGAATGTTGAATTAAAAGAATTTAACCCACCAAAAAAAGAGCAACCTTCTAATACTGAAAAACCGACTACTTCAACTGAAGAACCTAAACCAATAGAAGCACCTGTTGTTGAAAATGCAGATATTAAAGTAAATCCTTTACAAAAAATTACAGAAGTTAGTGATCAAAAAATATATGACAAAATTCAGTCTATGTTAAAATCAAAAAATAATATATTCCCAGGTATACAAAAATACACAGATAAAACTGTGAAGTTTTTCGGAATATTAAGCGGTTCTAATAAAGATGATAATAAACTATTTACATATACAAATCCTGATTTTGATGCAAAAATAATTCCAGCAACAGAAAATACCAAGAAAAATAATAATAGGTTTCCTGAATCAACATGAGATGAAGCAACTAAAACATTAGTATTTAAATATAAAATAAAAGATGACACAGATAACACCATTTATGAACAAAGTTTCAAATTAGAAATACAATCACAACCTGATAACTCTGGTAATTCTCGTCAAAATGGCAATGGAGATAATTCAAATACACAACCAACAGAATCTCCGTCAGAAGTTCCTTCTAAATCACCAAGTAACAACATTCATTCAAACGATGCTACAACAAATAAACCAGAAGAACCAACAGATTCAGAAACACCTGCAGCAAATGTTTCTCAACCAAGCAACAATGAACAACCATCAACTCAACCAGAACCTGCTGTGAATCCTGGAGAACCATCTCCTTCACCTACAAATACCACATCGAATAACACAAACGAAGCGCTTAGATTAAAAGAAAATGTAACAAATCAAAAAATAGTAGATCAAATAAATAAAGTGTTAAATAGAAATAAGAAAAAAAATAAATTTGAAGGTTTACAATTATATAAAGTAAATTCAGAAGTATTTTTAGGAATAGCAAATGGGGGAAATAAAGTAGATAATAAATTATTTGAATTAACTGACCCTTCATTAGAAGGCAGATTTAAATATGAAGCAAAACCTAAAAATAAAAGTAGAAACCCTAAAACTTCTTTCCCTAAATCTACATGAGATGAAGCAACTAAAACATTGGTATTTAAATATACTTTAAATGACGGAACAGAACACGAACAAACTTTTAACCTAAATTAATGTAAGAAAACAACAAGAATGAAATCTTGTTGTTTTTATACTTTAATTAAAGAAATAGTTTCAACTGAATCACCTATTAATTGTCTACCCTTTAATTCCTCTAGTTCAAGTAAAACAACAACTTTTTTAACTATAACTCCTTGAGATTCAAGAAGTTTAATAATTGCTTTTGTAGTACCTCCTGTTGCTAAAACATCATCTACTATAACTGCAGTTTGCTGAGGTTTTACAAAATCTTTTTGAATTTCTAGTGAATTAGAACCATATTCTAAATCATATGACATCGAAATAACTGGTCCAGGTAGTTTATTTGGTTTTCTTACCATTATAAATGGTTTTTTTAAAAAAGCAGCAACCGGTGTTCCAAAAAGGAAACCGCGGGCATCTGGACCTACTATAATATCTGCATCATTGCTATATTCGCAAATTTTGTTAATTGTATAATTTAAAGCTTGTCCATTTGCTAAAAGCGGTGAAATATCTTTAAAAATCACTCCTTGTTTTGGGAAATTAGGAACATCTCTTATTAATTGTTTTATATCCATAATAAAATTATAAACTATTATTATTTAAAATTACTTAGTTTATGTTCTTTTGAACATAATCTCTATATTCTAATAAAAAAAAAGAATGATTATATTTTGGTCTTAATAAAATAGATAATTTAAATATATAAAATTGAGTTTTTCATAATATTTTTTCTCTTTTATTTTTTAATTTAATATTTAAATTAATTGTATTTAAAACTTTATTTAAGTCAAAATTTAAGATATTTTGTTTTTGAGAAAAAGTTTTCTTGAATTCTTTTAAATGTAGTTTAAAGGATTCTTTACCTTGTTTTAGGGAATATGTTATTTCATTTATACCTTCAACTAAAACAAAATTAAATTTAGAGTTATATATTAAATTATCAGGATTTAAATCGTTAACATAAATTCTAATTTCTTTAGTTTTATCTGATATAAAATAAAAATAAAGAGATAAATTCATAAAAACAACATTAATTAAAATCACTGTTACTGATAAAAATCCAATTCCCCCAAAGAAAATAAATGAAAAAATGTTTTTAACTAATCATACATATCAATTTTCTTTAAAACCTAACGATAACATTAATAAAGCTACTACTGATAATGAATTTATTAATGATATTAAAATTTTACCTGCTAATTGATACTTATAAAAAGAACCAAACTCCGATGGTGTTAAATTAAATATTATATTAAACAAATTGTTAATTGGAGAACTTAAAAAATAGAAAATTACTCAAAATAAAATTATTAAAACAATAAAGAAAGATCATGTATATATAGTAGATACAAAATATTCAAATTTAATTTGTTTTTTAATTTTTGTTTTAAAAAAACTAAACAATAATATTGGAATATACATAAATAAATTTATAAAACCATCAATAATTAATTGATTACTAAATGCAAATAACATATAAAAAACTGTATTTATTAAACCAAAGAAATACCCAAATTTTAAATGTCTAGCAAATGCATATGAAGATAAAATTCCAAAAATACCAGAAAATGCTACAAAGACATTAATAAATTTTATTCAAGTACTTTTGTTAGTTAATCAAACTCAATTATTTCCATCTACATCAAAAATAGATAAGAAGAATAAACTAGAAATATTTAGAATAACATAAAATATTTCTAGTTTAACTTTATGTTTTGATAAGAAACTTAACATTATTTTTTAAATACTTGATTTCTTGATGTGTAATATAATGCTTCTGCTATAGTTGGATGGGTATATATTGATTTTTGTAAATCACTAAATTTAATATTGTGATACATAGCAAATGCAATTTGATTAATTAATATTGATGCACCTTCTAAAAATATAAAACAACCTAAGATTTGGTCATATTCTTTTGATACTAGGAATTTAATAAAATATAAATCATTTGCAAAACCTTCAGCATGTGCTCTTGGTAATGATTTACTTGATAAAAGAATTTCATTGAACTCTATATTTTCTTCTTTTAACTGATTAGCATTTTTTCCTACTCCTGCTATTTCTGGATTTAAATAAATAGATCAAGGTACTAAATTAGTGTTTAATAGTTCTTGGTATTTAGTGTTTAAAATATTTCTAGCAATAATATCAGCTGTTTTATAAGCAACTGAAGACAATTGCATTATCCCTGTTACATCACCTAAAGCATATATGTTATCTAAATTTGTTTTCATTTGTGAATTAACTTTAATAAAGTTTTTTTCGTTTAATTCAATATCTAATTCATTAATGCAAGATATATTAGCACTTCTTCCTATAGCAACCAAAACTTTATCAGAAAAAATTTCCAATTCTTGATCTGTTAAGATATTTATAGAATATTGATTAACTCTTAAAATTTTTGAATTTTCTATTATTTTTATTTTCTTATTAGTTAAATATTCTTTAACTTTAGTAGATAATGTTTCATCAAAATTATTCATAAATGACTTATTTGTTATTATTGTAACTTCTGAGTCTAAATTACTATAAAAATTAGCAAACTCAAGTGAAATTGGACCATCTCCAATAATGGTTAATTTTTTTGGTACTTCATTCAATGTTAATCCAGAATCTGAATCAATTAAGTAATTTAATAAATAACCTTCTTTTGAACCAGGTACGTCTAACTCATTGTTTTTAGAACCCGTTGCTATAACTAAATTTTTAAATTTAATATTTTCATCATTCACTGATACAGTATTATCATCAATTACATTTGCAATACCTTTAATTATTTCAACTCTTGAATTAGTTAAATGATTGTGAATTGCATTATTAAGTAATTCTTTGTTTTGTATTCTTCTTTCTTGAATCTTATTAAAGTCAAAACCGTTATATTGACTTAATATACCGAATTTATCACTATTTTTTACTGTTTCAATAACTTTAGTGGACTTTAATAATGTTTTAGTTGAAATGCAACCTCTATTTACACAAGTTCCACCTAAATCCTCTTTTTCTATTATTGCTACTTTTAGATTATTATTAGATAAAATACCTGATAGTGTATACCCACCAGGGCCTGCTCCAATAATTATTACGTCATAAATTTTATCTTCTTTTCTCATAAAAATTATTATATACATTAAAATGAAAAAACGCAAAAATTTATAATTTTTTTGCGTTTTTATAACTTTTTTATTAAACTAAACTTATTATTATAAAAATAATACTTAAAATTAAATAAATAAATAAATTAAAATAAAAAGGATAATTTGATTTAAAAATTTTTTGTTTGGGTTTTTTTATAACCTGTTCTAAATATACTTTTTTTTCTATTTCATTCATTTTTGATAGTTTTTTTTCTAGAGAAATTTTTTGGGATAAACTTTTTTGTTCTTTAAATTTTTCAAAAGTTCGTTCCATAAATCCTCATTTAAATACTAGAATTAATAAAACTAAACAAAAACAAACTACAGAACTAACTAAAAAACTATCAATTAAATTATTTTCATTATTTTTTTTTAAAATAATAGATGTAATTAAAAGGGTAATGAAAATTAATAAATAAACTAACGAAATTAAATAAAAACGTTTGTTTTGGAATTGGTTTTTTGTTGAATTTATGAATTTAATTCACATAATTATTTAGTTCATTTATCAACTTGTTCTTTAGTTCCATAAACATAATGTTTATTTTCATATACTTCATGAACATAAGGAATATTTGGATATACTTGCTCAGACATATATGAAAGTTCAAACTTAACATCTTGGAATTTTTCATTTGCATTTGAAATTTTCGGTATTGCTTTAAATAAATTAATTGTATATGGATGAATTGGTTTTTTGTAAATAGATTCAGTATCGCCTGATTCAACTATTTTACCTAAGTGCATAATTTGTACACGATCTGCTATATATTCAATCATTGATAAGTCATGAGCAATAAAAATCATTGCAATATTTTTTTCTTTACATAAATCTTTTAATAAGTTTACAACTTGTGCTTGAATAGAAATATCTAAAGATGCAATTGGTTCATCTGCTACTATAACTTTGGGTTGTGTTATTAAAGCACGAGCTATAACTATTCTTTGACGTTGTCCACCTGAAAATTCATGTGGGTATCTGTATGCAAATTGTTTTAATAATCCTACATCCTCTAAACTTTTATATATAGTTGTTCTAGTTAAAAGATTTTTAATTTCTCTTAATCTATATCACTTAGTTAAACAATTTAAATATGGTCTTATTTTTAGATTTTTAACTCATAAATCATATTTAGAAATACCTAAAAATACGTATATATTGCTTAAGTCTTTATTTAAATATTTAGATTCAATATCAAAAGCTTTAATACTATTTAACTTGTCTTTTATATTTGATTTATAAACTTTTAAATCAACATTATATTGAGATAATTTATTTTCTAATTTTAAAATAGATTTTTTTATCTTTTCATTAGTAGAATTATTTTTTAATTCAATTTTTTTGTCTTTAATTAACTCTTTAGTTTTTTGAATCCCATTTTGTTTAAAGTACTTAATGAACTCTTTATGCTTTTCGAAAAACTTAACTAATAATGCTTTATTATTTTCATTTAATTCTTTTGATAATACTTCCTGGTTATATATTTCTTTATTTAAGGATTCAATTCTTAAATTATAATCATTAACATAATGCTCTAACTCTTTTTTTCAATTATCATGTGCAGTTTGATAATTTTCTTGTGCATGCTTGAAATTATCAATATTTTTGACTGGTTTTTTGAAAAACTCTATAAAAGTTTTCTTAAAGTTTCTGGTAAATGTTTGTACCGAATGCTTTCTTTGATCTTTATATAATTTAGTAAATTCTTTAGATTTTATTATATAGTTGTCTATATTCACTATAAATTTGGTTTTAATTAAAGTTTCTATATGTTTTTTATATTCATTTAATGATTTAAATGATAAAACTTCTATATTTAATTCCTCTAAAAAGAATTTTAATGAAGCGCTTTCTATTTCTTTAATTAAACTTTGTAAATCTTCAAATTTTAAATACAATAAATTTCTTTTTTGTTTTTTAAAGAATATAGCAGTATATTTGTTCAATAAATATAACTTTAATTTGTAAGCATAAAAATCTACATAAGGAGATGTATAAGCTTCATTTTTTAATAATTTAGCTTCATTTTTTAATTCAGCATATAAGTTATTTATTGAATTTAGTGAGTTAAAATATTCTTCTTTTCATTGAGAATAAACTGAATATAAAGTTTTAAAGTCTTGCTTTGTTGTTTCTTTATATTCATAATATTTTGATGTATGTTTTAATAAATCTTTTTGTTTTTTTAATTCACTTTTTCAATTTTTTAATTGTAGTTCATCAAAATCAATTTCACTATTTCTAAAATGATTTTGACTATCATTATATAAACTAATTAATTTTTCTGTATTTTTATACAGTGAGTTAATTATTTTTGAATTATTTTTACTTTTTTCTTCTAAATAAGAAAAATAATGATTAAACTTATCTTCAAAACTTGATTCTTCTTTTTCAAAGTCAATTTCTAAAAGATACTTATTTCACTTTTCAACAAAAGGTTCCATTAAAGAATTTGCTATTTTAAGGTTTTCGAACTTCAATGATAAAGCAGATTCTAAAAATGTAAAATGAAAATTATCTTGAACTTGGTATCAATCTTTTTTAATGTCTTTAATTTGGTTAGTAATTATTTTATTTACTACTAAACTCTCTTTCAAGATAGAGAAAACTGTATTTTGACCATTTAGTGCTGCCATTGGGTCTTGGAAAATCATTTGAATATTTTTTCTCATAAATTTATTAGTTTTACGAGAAATCTTTTTACCAGAAATTAACTTTCCATCTAGTCTAACAAAACCATTATAATCATCGTATAATCTTAATAATGATCTTCCTATTGTTGTTTTACCTGAACCTGATTCACCGATTAAACCAACAATTTCACCTTCTTTTAGGTCAAAAGAAACATCATCAACTGCTTTATTAATAATATTTTTATTAACAAAAAACTTTTTTAAATTGTTAATTTCTAAAATAGTTTTTTTACTCATCTTTAAATACCTTTCTAAAGTTTTCTAAACGTTTTGTTAATTCTGGTGAAAGTTCAAATTTTGGTGCATCTGGATGTAATAATCAAGTTGCAGCAGCATGGGTATTTGATATTTCAAATAACGGTGGTTCTTTAATAAAATCAATTTCTAATGCATAATCATTTCTTGGTGCAAAAGCATCTCCAAGTGGTAGGTTGTTCATATCCGGTGGAGTTCCTTTAATTGAATATAGTCTATCTTCTTTATTTTCTGGTATCGCTGAAATTAAAGCTCATGTATATGGATGCTGTGGATTGGTAAAAATATCTTTCTTTGTTCCTCTTTCTACTATTTTTCCAGCATACATTACATATATATATTCACAAAACTTAGCAACTACTGAAATATTATGACTAATTAAAACTATTGCAATATTTAACTTAGTTCTAATTTCTTCAAATAAAGCTAAAACTGATGCTTGAACAGTAGGATCTAATGCTGTAGTTGGTTCATCTGCAATTATTAAACTCGGTTTTAAAGCAACAACCATAGTAATAACTACACGTTGTTTCATACCACCACTTAATGTGTGTGGGTACATATCAAAAACACTTTCTGGATTTCTAATACCAAATTGTTCTAATAAACTAACTAAGTATTTTCTTTTTTCTTGATAAGTTTTTTTATTTCAATCTTCATTTTTATTTAAAGCATCTAGTAATTGTTTACCTATTTTACGAGTAGGGTTTAAAGATGTTAATGGATCTTGGGGAATATAACCTATTTTATGTCCTCTGACTGTTTGTCAAAATCTATTTGATTTTTTATCTGTTAAATCAATACCATCAATTTCCATTTTTTCTGCTGAAACAACCGCATTTTCATTAATGTTTAAAAATGATTTTGATGTAACAGATTTTCCTGATCCTGATTCACCTACTATTCCTATTATTTCACCTTTGTGAATTGTTAAATCTATTCCACGAACAATTGTAATGAATTTATTATAACCAGATTTAAAACTAACTTTTAAGTCTTTTACTACTAGTAATTCTTCTTTAGACATAATGACTCCTATTTAGTTTTAATTACTTTTGGATCTAAAGCATCATGAACACCTAAAGCTATAAAGTGTAATGATACAGAGATAGAAAGTAATATTAATGATGGTAATAATAAAATTCAAAAGTTAGAACCTGCTTCAGAAGAAGCAGCAGATATGATTTGTCCTAAGTTAATATCTTTGTTTGTTTTGAAGAAACCTAAGAAAGCAAGTGATGAAATAGATAGAATAATTGAAGGAATGCTTGAAACATATGAAGTTGCAATTTTACCTATAATACCTGGTAGAGCATGTTTGTATATCAATCTAGCTTTTGAAGCACCAACTGATTTAGAAGCAGTAATAAATTCTGAATCTTTAACTGTTATAATAAATAATCTGGTTCTTGCAACAAAACCAACTCAACCTACAAAAATCATTGAGAATGCTAATGTAGTGTCTGTAGTTCCAAACAATGAAACAAATAATAATAATCACACAAGAGTAGGTGGAGCAGAGAAAATATCAATTAATCTCATTATGATTGTATCAATTCATGTTCCAACATGAAAACCTAAATATGAACCAATAGCAACACCAATTAAAGTTTGGAATGTTGCAATAATTATTGCTAGTCTAATTGCTTTTCATGTTCCTACTCAAGATTGAGTTCATATATCAATTCCTGATTTAGAAGTTCCTAAAAAGGTATTTAAATTTAATTGAGGATTGCTTTGTAATGCTTCATTATAGAAAACTTGATATTCAGAATGTGTTAATCCTTGAGGTATTTGTGAATTTACAAAAACTAAGAAAATACTATGATTTATATATCATTTATAAGGATTAAATAATAAATTAACATTCCCGTTTATTGTTTCTGTTTTAATTATGTTTTGTTCATTTAACAATTTTCCAAAAAAACCTGAAAATTGATTTTCATCAAAGTATACAGAAGTAACGTTTCTAAATGTTGTATTACTTAAAACATCAGAAACATAAACAAATTCTTTTCATTTAGTTGGTAAAGCACCGGTGTATTCAGAAGAAGTTGGTAAATATTCACCTTTTTTATTTGCTATTAAATTCAAACCGACAGTATTTGAGACATTAATATTTGTATCATATGGTGAAGCAGAAGTTACAAATAATGAAGTTGATAAAACAAAAATAAATACAACTAAAAACAATATAGCAACTCAGTTTTTAAAAAATCTTTTAAGAATTTCTAAAAGGAGTTTTTTTGGTTTTCCTGCAACATTAGTAAATATATTACTATTCATAACCTGTTGAAAAGGATTATCAATACCTTTAAATGACAATTTATATTTTTTGTTAAATTCTTTAGATGTCATTAGTTACTCCTTTCTGCTTTAATAATTGAAATTCTTTATTTCTTAATATTTGATTTTTTCATAATAAAATGAAAATTGATGGTTTAGTTGAGTATTTTATTCTTGGATCTAAGAATGTATATGAAACATCCACTAAAATTGTGGTAAAGACACCTAATAATGTAAAGAAGAATGTGTTAAACATAATAATGTTTATTTCGCCATTAGGGAAAGATTGAGCAATTATTTGTGATGTTCCTGGTACTCTTCAATATGATTCTATAACTATTCCTCCACTTAATAATCCAATATATGAAGGGATTAATAAAGCAGCAAGTGGGATTGAAATATTTCTTAAGACATATTTAAAGAAAATTTCTACTGTTCCTAGTCCTTTTGATTTTGCTATCAAAACATAATTTGAAGTCAAAACTGAAATTACTTGATTTCTTGTAAATGTTATATAACCTGATAAAGAACCTAAGACTATAATAGAAATAGGTGGAATTCAAGAAGTTATAATTTGATTAGTTGTATATTTGGAATCATCTGGAAGTATAAAGTTTGGTGTAACGTTTGCACTTAATAGAATAGTTATTAAAATAGGAGCTATAACAAATGAAGGTAATGCAATAAAGAATAAAGCAAATACATTTATTGATGCATCTATTCAAGTACCTCTTTTATAACCTGATAAAATTCCTAAGAAAATACCTAGAATTGCACTTATAATAAAAGCTGGCACTGTGATTATTACAGAAAATCTAAGAAATTTAAAGAACATATGAGGGATGCTTGTTACTCCTAATTGACTAAATAATTTGTCATCAAAAGGTAAACCAAAAGGTTGTTCCTTATTTGTAAATAAATCACTTAATCAATATCAAAATCTTATGACTGGACTTAATTTATAAGTTAACCATTGATCTTTATATTCATTATATTGACCTTTTCATGATAAGGGCAAGAAGTGATAGTCAACTGACTTTTCAAATAATGTCCTTAATTTGCTAGCTGTATTTTGAGAAGATCCATTATTATTCCCTGATAAATCAGTAGCTTGTTTTAAAAATGGATTTTCTGTAAAATGAGCTGTTAGTAAAAAGACAACTATAACAATAATTAATAAAGTCAAAATAGCAAAGCCAATACGTTGAAGTATATATTTTAACATATAATTATTTCCTTTTTATTTTGAATAATAAACAATTAACTTAAAAGTTAATTGTTTATATTTTTTATTTACCTAATACAACTTGATATGATTTCATGTTTTCTGCTTTATCTAAAATAGCTGGTCTTACAAAGTTAGGATTTAATAAACTTTGTGTAAATGATTCTTTTAAAGTTCCATATAGACCTAAGAAAACACCAATAAGGTTTCTTGTTTCTTGTATTAAGTTTAATCAATCTAGTTTAGTTAATGGACCACCAGTTTTTGAAGCTTCAGTACCTAAATATAATCAGAATTTACCTGTTATATCCCCTGACGGTCTGTATTGTTTTTTCTCTTCTTCAGAAAGTTGAATTAATCTCTGATTAGTTTCTGTTATTTCGCTATTTGGATTAAATGATGGATTTAATTTATATTCATTTATGAAATTGTAAAATTCTTGTTCATATTCATTTCCTAATTTGTTTCATTCTGTTTCTGGAATTGATCATTGAACATTATGTTTTGTAATATATTCTTTAAATAATCCTGCTACTTTAACTAATGTAGGATAAGCGGGTGTTAAAGCATTTTTATATTCTTCATCATTGTTAATTAATGATAAAACTTGAATTAAATTAGATTGATAGAATGAAAGACCATCAAAACCACCTGCTGTTAAATTAAAATCATATCCTCAACCTGAACGTCTAAATGGTATTGTACTATTGAAGTAATAATTAATAAATGGTCCTCTTTGTGTTTCAAATCTATAATGAACTTTCAATCTTGGATCAAGAGCGTTTAAGACTTTAACTTGTTCTTCGTGCGCAGTTTTATAGTTAGGATTATAGTTTGAAAAAATTGACATTGATGTAAATTCCACTGTATTTCCAACATTTGTATTTTCTGCAAAGAATTTATCTAATAATGCTTTCATTCTCTTTTGTAATTCTGGGAATGCATCTGATTTATATACATCTGCAGATTGTTTATTAACTGAGTTAGATTCAGTTGGATCTAATTCTGTTCCTATATTACCACCTAAATCAACTTTTTGGTTTGATTTAGAATCAACAACAAATAATGTATTTACTTTAACATAGTTAGGTCTTAATGTGTTATTTTCAACTGTTCTATCTTCTTCATTATCAGTTATTTTAACATCTTGAGCAAAACCATTTATTCATGGTAAACCATCGTTAGGTTTCACAATTTCTTCAGCTACTTTTGATCAGTTAACTGCTGCACTTAAAATTTGTTTAAATTCTTGTCCCATTCCTGAAGTAGAAGCTTTTAAGGTGTTTTTTGCAGTTCCTTTTTTAATTTCCTCTAATGAAGTTCCTCATACAAGTTTTGCATAAGCTTCATTAACAAATTCTTCTTCATTATCTGATTTTTGTTTAGTTGGAACTAGTTCTGGGAATACCAATCCGGTACTTCCATCTTCATTTCTTGTTTGAACATTTTCTAGACCATAGTTTACTCTATCATTTTGAACAGTATGTTTGTTACTTTCTGATAATGCTGAATATGATAACGAAGCAATTGAACCTGCTTTAAATTGGTTAAATTGTAGTTGTGAGAATGCACTTGGATCTAATTCAGAATTGAAATATTTGATATTAAATGATTCAATAGTTCTTGGGTTTTCTACATAAGATTTATCAAAATAATGAGTATTTAATTTATATGAATCTGTTGTTGTATCAGCATTATAACCTGCTGCATAATATTTACCACTAAATAATGAAGAATCTGAACTTAAACCATATCAATAAATTCCTGCTTCTCTTGCTAAACTTGAAACATTTTTAACTTTATTTAAAATATCTGTTTTGTCTGCTTGAGTTAAATCAGATGAATCTTTGTAAAAGTCAGGATATTGATTAGTTGTTGAAACTTCTTGAATATATTCATATGGTGCTGGAGAAAAATCATAAGAACCATAAACTATACCGGTTAACAATTGTTTGAATCCAGAAGATTCGTTTTCATTTTTTCTTTCTAATGTAAAGTATTCTCCTGTGCTGTTTCTAATTACACTTTGTTCTTTATTTAGGATTTTATCTAAATTAACATTGTATAAATCATATAAATATTTATTACCTCATGCCTTATTTTCTTTGAAGTGATTTGTACCATCTACTGCATATTTTTGATTTGCTAATTTATCTAATTCTGCACTTCCTCCATTATTTATTCTATAAGATGAATCATCAGATAAATAAGTTCTTAAGATTCCTAGATAGAAATCTTCTGGCACAACTTTATATGATGTTTTTTCGCCTTTTGAATTTACTCAGTAATTATTTTTTCTTATTCTGAATGCTACTTTTGCTGCTTTTAATAAATCTTCACTAAATTGTGGGTTATTGATTGAACGAGGGTTTTGGCTCTTTAATTCAACTAAAGAAGTTGAATATGTTCCATCTGCTTTATCAGGTTTTACTAATAATTCTGCTGCGTCACTATCATAAACTTTTTCTGTTCCATCTATAGTTAAAACAATTGCATCTGCTAATTGTAATGACCATCTTGAAACTGATGGTTTGTTAATTTTTCTTGTTGTTACTTTTTCTAGATTTTTCGATGGATCTAAAGTCACATTTTCTACAATTTCTGGTCTTCCATAATATTCTTTTTCGATTAATTGACCTATTACATTATCACTTTCTCTACCTGAATAACTACCAGTAGAATATGACGAATCATAATAACTTCTTAATGGTGAATATTTAATATTAACTTGAGTTTCATAAATATAGTTAAATGCATTTATGTTAAATGTATTTGATAAGTTATTATTGAATTTAATTTTTGGTAAAACAATATTTTTAAGTTCTTCTGTTGTTTGATATTTTGATGTATCTAGTGTTTGACCTGGTTGTAATTCAACGAATGAATATTCAACTTCTGCTTTTTCTTTTCTTGTTTTTTCTCCTGTTCCACAAGAAACAACTGTAGAAAGACCTGCTACTGCAGATAATACAGTTCCTAATAATAATAATTTTCTTCTTTTCATAATTTTCCTTTATTTTATTTTAAATATTTTCTTTCCTAGTTTTAATCATTCTTGTATTAATTCTTGAATGAATTTAAAACCATCTTCATAAAATTGATTATCTTCTAAATCAACTCCTACTTTTTTTAGAATGTTAATTGGATAATCACTTCCTCCTGCACTTAAAAAGTTGTTAATATAGTTTTTTAAAGTAGTTTCTCCTTCTGTTTTATATTTTTTAAAGAAATATATTCCTACTAAATGTCCTATAGCATATTTATAAACATAAAATCCATAATAATAATGAGGAACATAAATACTTTGTATTGTGTTTAGTATTGAATATTTTTGATTTGTTAATGAGTATTTTGAATTGTTTTGATAGTAAACTTTTGAAATAGAATCATAACTGCTTGAAACTTGTCCACTAGCAATACCTTGATATAAATCATATTCGTAGTTTGCTCAATTAACTTGTTTTAAAACAGTTCCAATAAATCCTTGAATCATTGAATCTAAAATCTTAAATTTGAACTTGTCGTCTTTAGAATTTTTTAATAAGTAATCAGATAACATTAATTCATTGTATATAGATGCTATTTCTGCTAAAAAGATTGGATATTGAGAACCTTGTAAATCTTGATTTTTATCTGAAAAATAAGAATGCATCGAATGACCTAATTCATGGACTAAGGTTTCAACACTTCTTAAGGTACCTTCAAAATTCATTAAAATGTATTTTTTATCAATTCCATAAGTACCACCAATGCTATATGCTCCACTACGCTTAGTTTTAGTGCTCATATAATCAATTCAATTTTCATTGATTGCTTTATTTACTTGTTCATAATACTCGTGTCCAAAAGGTTTCAACGATTCTTTTGCTAATTCATTCATTTCTGATACTGTGTAATTTGTTTTTACGTTAACTAATTCTCTAGCTGAATCTCATATTTTTTTATCTTTTTTAAATTTTATTTTATAAAACTTATCATTTCATTTTTTATAAGTTTTTAAAATGTTCCTGCTTTGAGATACTTTTTCAAACAATTTTAATAATATAGCATCTGAAACTTTATCTTTTGATGTTAGCATATTCACTGCAGATTTATATTTTCTTATTTCTGCTTCTGTTGTAAGTGATTTAAAGTGTTGGTATAAGAGTTCTGCAAATGTGTCTTTGTGAGATATATATGCATTTCAATACTTTGTATAAGTTTGCTTTCTTATTTCTTCATCATCATTTTTAAGCAATTGATGGTAGTTTGTTGGATTTAATTTAATTTTTTTTCCGCTCTTAGTTGTTATAATTCCATAATCTAGTTCACTATTGCTTAGAATACTAAAAATTTTATGTGGATCAGGTTGTCCTATAGATGTTTTTATTAAATACTCTTCAATATTATCATCTAATTTATGTTCAAAATCTAAAATTTGATCTTCTATATGTCTTTTATATGAAAGTAATCTTGGATCATTTTTTCAGATTTTCATTTTTTCTATATTTGCAAAAAATCTGTTTTCTTCTGAACCGAATCGCTTGTCTAATTCATGATTTAGAAAATCAAAATCATTATCTAATTTTTTATAAACAGGATTAATTAAATCTGTATTTAAATTATTAGAAATATAATTGTGAATTTTAAAAGATAAAATGGTTTCTTTTTCTGATAAATCAATATCAACTAAATATTCTTCAATTGAATTATATTTTGAATCTTTAATTTTAATTCTTTGTTCTTTAATACTTTTAAATTCCTCTATTAAAGAATCAATTTGCTTACCTTTTAAAATATCTTCTAAATCAAATTTATATTGTTTTGGAATATCTTTATAACTTGAAAATTGTTTTGCTTTCATATACCTCCTAATAAAAAAATCTTGTAGATGTATAAATCTACAAGATTTTATAAATTATTATTTTATTTAAACTAAAACATAAGATATAAAACTGTAAATCTATAGCACCAATGGTTTTTGCCAAAGAGTAGAAATCTTTTATGTTTTTCTACCAATCAAAATAATTGCCATTATTTTAATTTCGGCTTTTATACCCTTTCATTAACTTTCTTTGTATGCCTACTCCTGTTAATTACTAATGTTAAAAGCTCCTCTATAGTTATACATAACAGATTTCTTTGTCTAAGTAATCTGTTATTTTTTTAACTCAACAGATTAAGACTAAAAATTACGGTTGATGGTATTAAACATTCAAGCGTTATTAATAATATTAATCATAATAATAAATTGAGTTCTGTTTTTCATAAAGTTAATTATAGCAAGAAAAAATAAAAACAAAAAATTTATTTATATAAAATATTACAATTATTATGTTCAATTTTAGAACCTTAATTAAAAAAAGTATATAATTATTATAGAAAGCCGAGGTACATACTAATGTATAAATATAAAGCCAAATTAATATCAAGTAGTGAAATCATTGCTAAGGCTAATTCTTTACAAGAATTAGAAGGTTTAATTAAAGGATTCCGTCGTGGTCAAAAACACGGTGTTCACACACAAGGTAATGAAAAAATTGAAATTATTCATGTTGAAAGAGACCATTTAAAAGGTGAACACTATTCAAAAGAAGTTGTAATTAAAATTGTTTAAAATTAAAATAAAAGTACTGACAGTACTTTTATTTTAATTTCTTTTAGAGTAAAATTATTTTATGGGATTTTTTAAAAATTTAATTAATAAAGTATTAAAAAAAGAAGTAAAAACAGTTGAAGAAAAACAACTGCTTATAGATAGTCAAAAAGAACAAGAAATTCTGAATAGTGATAAATTTAAAAAATACGAAAAAGGTCTTTCAGGAAGTTCTTCATTCGGGAAACAATTATTAGAATTACAAAATAAACACATTCAAATAAATGAAGAATTTTTTGAAGAATTAGAAGAATTATTAATTATGTCTGATATCAATATGAATCTTGTTGATGTTATGATACAAAAAATAAAAAAAGAAGTAAAAACAAATAATATTGATGATCCTAAACTTATTGGTGAAATAGTTGCAGACCAGATGTTTTTAATTTATGCTAATAATAGTATTACTAATACTAATTTAAATTATCAAGATAACAGATTAAATGTTTTTATATTTGTAGGTGTTAATGGTTCTGGAAAAACTACTTCTATTGCAAAAATAGCTAATAAATATATTAAAGAAGGTAAAAAAGTTTTAATTGCAGCAGGAGATACATTTAGGGCGGGTGCTGTAAACCAATTAGGTATTTGAGCAAATAGAATAGGTGCACAAATTATTAAACCAGATAAAGATGGCGAAGACCCTTCATCAGTGGTTTTTAAATCATTAACTAAAGCAAAAGAAGAAAATTTTGATTTACTAATTATTGATACAGCAGGAAGATTACAAAATAAAGTTAATTTAATGAACGAATTAAATAAAATGGTTAGTATTATACAAAGATTCGAACCTACAGCTCCACATGAATCTTTATTAGTTTTAGATGCAACAACAGGACAAAATGGTTTATCACAAGCTAAATCATTTAAAGAAATAGCAAATTTAACTGGAATTATATTAACTAAAATGGATGGAACTTCTAAAGGTGGGATAGTTTTATCTATTAAAGATGAATTTGAATTAGGTGTTAAATATGTTGGTTTAGGTGAATCATTAGATGATTTACAAGAATTTGACTTAGAACTATTTATTTATCAACTAACTAAGGATTTAATTAATGAATAATAAATTGGAATATTTAGCAAAATATCAAACTTTATTTGAAAAATATAAAAACTTATTAACACAAAATCAATTACAAGTTTTTGAATTGTATTTTTATAAGGATTTATCATATGGAGAAATAGCAGAAATTATAGCAACAACAAGAACTGCTGTTTATGATACTGTAAAGAAAACACTTAAAAAGTTAGATTTATTAAATTCAAAAATAAATTTATAATTTTATTTTGTAAAAAATAAAAATAGTGTATTATATTACTAGTGCCAATAGCAAGAGGGATCACCTGATACCATTCCGAACTCAGTAGTTAAGCCTCTTTACGCCGATGATAGCCTAAAGGTGAAAATAGGAAGGTGCTTTTTTTATATCCTTTTCACTTATACAAAACTAAAAAGTTTATTTTTTAAATAAAAACAATAAAAAAAATAACTTTTTAGTTTTTTATTATATAATTTAATTATCTATGAAAGGATTATTATGTTAAAAGAATTAAATAAAGAACAAGTATTGCAAGAAATTCAAACTGGAAAACCAAAATTATTAGTTTTTTATGCACAATGATGTGGACCATGTAGAATGTATAAATCTTCATTAGAAGAAATTGCATCTAAAGATGGACTTGATGTTTTAAGAGTAGATATTGATGCTCATAAGGAATTTGCAGGTGAAGCGGGAGTACAATCAATACCTTTTTCAAAAGTTTATAATAATGGAAAACTTGTGAAACAATTTACTGGTTTTAAACCATATGAAGTTCTTAAACAAGATGTACAAGAAATATTAAAATAATCACTTTAGAAAGTGATTATTTTTTATATGGTGCCGACAACTGGACTTGAACCAGCGACCCCTTCCTTACCATGGAAGTGCTCTGCCTGCTGAGCTATGACGGCAATTAATTT
>NZ_JNKA01000020.1 GCF_000701865.1 Mycoplasmopsis felis ATCC 23391
TGCAGAACACTTATTTTTTAATGGAAAAAAATAACTCACCATATTTATTAGACGGAACTATGGGCATTTTATATTTACTTTGTTTTTATTCATTTAGATTTGACAATAATGATTTCTTTGATGAAATAGAAAAAATAAGCAAAATTACATTATTATGATTTTCAAGAAAAATAGGATTAGGTAATGGTTATGCAGGTATCTTATTAGTTAATCATTTGATTAGCAAAATATTTTTAATTGATTATCTATCATTAAAAAATAAATATCTTATTGGAAATTTCTATCAATATGTTAAAGATGAAAAGATATTAGATTATGATTTCAAAGAAATAGACAATAGTTTTTTAAAAGGGTATAAAGGACTATATTTCTTATTATCGATTTATAAAAAAGAAAGTGAGGTGAACTAATTTGAAAAAGTACTTTAATAAAAAAATTTTGTTATTATTTATTTCTTTATTTTATTTCTTAGTTGTAATAAGCAGTTCGTTAATTATTTTTTTCACTACTGAATTAATTTCTAATCTACAATCACACAATCAAACTAAAGTAAATTTACACATTATATTGATAACAGTTTTTGTTGTTATTTTCATAATAAGTTCATTTATGAATTTATTATGAAAAAATAAATGAAACTATTATATTAATTTAAATTTAAACAATGATGTTATTAATAAAATAAGTACATTAACATCATTAGAAGTAGAAAAAAATGATCAAGGTAAATATTTAAGTTGAATAAAGTTTAGAATACCAGAAATAAGGAGACTTGTCTTTAATATGCTTTTTTCAACTACATTAAATTTTCTTACGAATTTAATAACACTAATTCTTTTATTTATCGTTAGTTGAAAATTATCTTTGATTGGTTTAAGTATATTGTTTATGAGTTTTATCTTACCAATATTTTTATCAGTTATAGCAGGTTCAATACATAACAAGTTTAATAAAGAACAAGAAAAAATCATGTCATTATTTACTAATGTTTTTAAAGGTTTTGAAATGTTGTTTTATTTAGGAAAAGAAGAGAAAATTTTATTATTTATTGACAATTTAATTTTAAGATTAATAAAAAGTATAGACAAAAAACAGTCTAAAGTAATCGTTATAGAGTTATTAAGTAGTTCTGTTCAGCAACTAAGTAATACTTTATTCTTATTTTTAATTGGTTATTTTATTTTATTTTTAAATGAACCTATAAGTTCCTTATTTGTATTACCATCATTATTTTTAAACTTTAGTATAAATTTAAGAGAGTTTTTATTTTTATTACAAAATGTTATATCCTATAAAACATATATAAAAGAATTTTCAAATTATTCATTGCCAAATAATAATTTTGAAAAAATTCAAATAAATGAAATAAGATTTGAGAATCTATCATTCAAATATAACGAAGATTATGTATTCAAAGATTTTAACTTTACTTTCCTGAAAAATAAAAAATATGCAATTATTGGCAAATCGGGTTCAGGTAAATCGACCTTGATAAAAATACTTTTAAAACAAATAAATAATTATGAAGGTAACATTTATATAAATAATAAAAATTTAAAAGAAATTCGCACTAATGATTTAATAAATTCTCTTACATTTTTAGATACATCAGAAAATTTATTTTATGATTCAATATATAACAATATTACTTTGTGAGAAGAAAATCAATTTGAGAAAGCAATTAATAGTCTGGAAAAAGCTGATTTAAAAGATTTAGATATAAATTTAACAATAGATGAAAATCAAAATCTATCTACTGGTCAAAAACAAAAAATTAATTTTGCTAGGTTTTTTTATAGAAACCATAACACACTAATCACAGACGAGAGTTTTTCTAACATTGATAAAGATAGTGTTAAAAGAATATTAAGTAATTTAAAAGAAACGTTATTAATCAATATCACACATAATATTGTCGATTCATCTTTATATGATGAAGTTATAAACATAGAAAGGAATTAATGCAAAAAATTCTAAAAGATATAAAAGCACCATTTATAACATTTTTATTTTTAGCAACAATTTTATTGTTATTTGAAACGAGCATTAGCATTTTAGAATCTTTTGTAATTGATTCTATTGCTAATAATTTTGAAATAATAGAGAACAATTCATTTTTATCATTTTTATTATTAATAATTTTTATAATTATAGGACAATTACTAAACTTATTCTTTAACTATTTCTATTATAAATTAAATAATAAGTTTAGTTTATATGTGGGAAGGTCAATTTCACAAAATTTTTACAATCAATATAAAAAAGCTGATATAGAATCAGTGAAAAAATACTCACCTGAACAAGCATTTAACTTCATTTTTAATAATTCAGGAAATATTTTACAATCATCATTATTACCATTAATAAGTATAATATCAGTTTCTATAAATTTTATTTTTGTAATTATTTACTTTGGTTTTTATAATTGAATTATATTATTGTTAGTTTTATCATTGTTAATTCTAAATTCCTTTTCCAAATTTTTATTTTTTAAGAAAACAGAATTTTATGTCCAAGAAAATCAAGAATTATTTAATAGATTAACTTCTGAAGTATCATATTACTTAGAAAGATATTCAGTGCTTTATTTTGCTAATAAACAAAATTTATTAATTAAAAAACTAGAAAATTCTATATATAAATACTGTCAAATTCTTTATAAAAAAGATAGATTATCCATTTGAGACTCTGAAATATCATCAGCAATTTTAGAATTAACAAAACTTGTGGGTTTGATTTTATTATCATTATTTTACTTAAAAAATCAATTCGGAATCTAATTAGGAATTATTTACTTTTTTATTAAAATCATTACTGATTTAAAAAGCGAGTTTATTACATTAATCACTGACTTTCAAAAGTTTTTTGCTTCATTAATTTTATATAAATCACTTGATTTAAAATTAAAAGAAGAAAAAAATCATAAACAAATAGAAGAAATAAAAACTATAAAAATAAAAAACCTAACTCTAAAACAAACAAGTAAAACACTTTTTGAAAATCTTTCTATTGAAATTCAAAAAGACAAGAAATATTTAATTATTGGAGAATCGGGAGTTGGCAAATCTACATTTATAAAATCTATATTAAATATGCATAACAACTATGAAGGTTCAATCTATATTAATGAGTATAAAAGTACTGAATATAACACTAGAGAAATATTAAAAAGAATAACCTATTTAAGTCCTGAAAACTTTGTTTTTGACTTAGACATAAAAAATAACGTTAATTTATTTGATGACAAAAAAATAGAAGAGATTTTAGACTTTTTTGAATTAAAAAACGAAGTTATTTATGAATTAGAAAATCAAAATTTTGTGTCAGGTAATCAATTATCTTTAGGTCAACAACAAAGATTATCATTAGCAAGAACATTTTTTTATGATAAAGATATATATATTTTAGATGAATCATTATCTAATTTAAACAAAGAGCTAAGAAATAAAATTTTAAACAAATTAATCTCATTAAATAAAACAATAATATTTATTTCACATCACTTAGACACATCAGAAATTACTTTATTTGATGAAGTTATAAATTTAAACCATTATGTAAAAAACAACTAATAATTATAATTTTCATTTGTTTCTCCATAATTAAAAAATAAATCGATACTACTAATATATAGAAGAAAACGATTTATTTTTTAATTACAATTTATTATTAATTTTATTAACCTTTGGACTTAAATTCTTTAAAATTCCGTTTTCTAAATCTTTAATATTATATAAATGAGGAATAGTTCCAAATACATCTTCTAAAATTTTTTTAGAACCTTTTCAACCAATTCCGTCTGTGATTCATATAAAATTAAAACCATCAATGCTTTTTGATTCTAAATATAAATTTTTGTAACTTCTTGCTACTTCATTAAGTTTTGAACCATTCTTTTGATAGAAATTACATTCAATACAATAAATATTATTAAATTTATCTAATAAAATAAAATCAAATTGTTTCTCTAATATATCATTATTAAAAGAATTATTCAAATTTACACTAGTAAAGACTTTTCTTAATGTTGTTTGTTTAAAATATGTATGATTTTCTATATAACCTGAATCAAGAATGTGATTTTCAATTATGGTCTCCATACTTTTACCAGTTCTATTTTTTCTAGAATTAGAATCTAAACCAACTTCAACTCCTAAAACATAATCTACTAAATTATTAATTATTTTGTTGGAAATTAAATCTAACAAACCAGTTTTATCTAAAAATAATAAATATTCATCTAAGCTATTTCATTCGTCCTTAAACCTAAAAATGCAATTTGATTCTTTTGTCAGAATTTTTATTTCTTTTTCTCTTGTAGCCAATAGAATTGGTATAACTTTTATTGTTTCTGGATACTTAATTAGTATATGTTTGAATTCTTCTTTAATGTTTTTTGACCCTATCAACGAATTTAAAATATTTAATTCAACCTTGTATTTTTGTACATTCTCAAAAGATTTTTGGAAATCAACAAAATACTTTCAACCAGTAATTGTGTCTTTTAAATCATTAAATCAATATTTGAAATCTCTTTTATTTTTATCTGTCATAATTAATAATTAACACTTCCTCAACTGCTCCTCTACCATCACCTTTTGAATTTATATTTCTTTTAGCATGTACAATAAAAATTTTATAATCTTTGTATAAATTTTGTATGAATTCTGTATTATGGTTACTTAACATTAATTTCACACCTTTTTTATCCAATTCTTGAAATACTTTAAAAAGTCTTATTTGCTCACTTTTATTGAAATTATTTTGATCATATGAAGTAAACGTTATTTTATTTTCATAATTATCATAAGGAGGATCTAAATAGACAAAATCACCCTTATTTGCGTATTTTAAACACTCTTCAAAATCTATGTTCATTAATTGATTGTTAGAATTTTGTAAATATTGATGAATTTGAAGTATATTATCATAGTCATATAAATTTACTTTTTCTTTCTTTCCTGAGGGAACATTGAAAAAACCTTTTGAGTTAACTCGATATAAACCGTTAAAACAAGATTTATTCAAATAAATCATTCTTGCTGCTCTGACAACTTTATTAATTGAATTAAAATCACTAACTCTGTCCATATTTCTGATTTGATAAAAATACTCTTCATTATGATTATTTTGGTGAATTTTTAAATTATTTAACAAATCATTAAAATATTTTCTATTTTTTATTACTTGATATAGATTAATTAATTCACTATTAACATCATTTATAATAAAATTTTCAGGTTTTATATTAAATAACACTGCACCACCACCAACAAAAGGTTCAATATATGTGTTAAAGTCTTTTGGGATTAATTCATTAACTTTATTTAATAATTGTGTTTTACCACCAACTCATTTTAAAAAAGGTTTCATAATTCTCCGTTTAAAGTATATCAACATTTAATTTTAAAAACATAAATAAAAGATACTTTATAGTATCTTTTATCATATCTTTACACGTTTTGATGGTTTTATGTACATTTTGTCATTTTCGGTTATTTTAAAGAAGTCTTGAAATTCATCCATATTAGCAGCAACTATATTTGCTCTGATTTTAGCGGGTGCATGAACATCAGAATCTAATAATCTTTTTGCAGTTCCTTCTTTATAAACAGATCTTCATGCTTTTGCCCAACTTATAAAGAATTCTTCAAGAGAAAAGTCTGGTTCTCTTTTTGCAGCTTCTAAAGCACAACTTAGTCCACCAATATCTGCTATATTTTCAGAAACAGTTAATTTACCATTAACTGGACCATATTTAGTTTCTCTTTTGTCATACAATTCAATGACACTTTGAGTTCTTTTTTGGAATTCTTTTAAATCATTTTCAGTTCATCAATTATTTAATGCACCATTTTCATCAAATTGAGCTCCATTATTATCGAACCCATGAGAAATTTCATGAGCAATAACAGCACCAATTGATCCATAATTAGATGATTTAGATGCATTTATATTATAAAAAGGAGAAGAAAGAATTCCAGCAGGAAAGACAATGTGATTTTTAGTTGGATTATAATAAGCATTAACAGTAGCAGGTGACATACCTCATAATTTCTTGCTTTCACTCTTATGATATAAAGAAAGATTGTAATTAGTAATATGTTTACTAAATTTTCTTATATTTTCAAAAATATTTGAACCATCTTGATATGTTTTAACCATAAATTTCTCATAATATGGTCTTATTTCTTTTGGGAATCCAACCATATAATCAAATTTATTTAATTTAATAATTGCTTTTTGAATTGTTTCTTTTGAAAGTCAATCATTTTTTTGTAATCTTTCTTTGTAGATTTCAATCATTGATTGAACCATATATTCAACATCTTCTTTTGCTTTTTGACCAAAATATTCATGAGCATAAAACATACCTAAAGGCATTCCGAAGTATTTAGATGTTAAGTCAAAAGCATAATCTGATAAACTTCTTTCTTTATTTATTGAATAAACAGTTTTTTTGTATTCTGTTGCCTTAATTCTGATTTTTTCTGATAAATAACTTGTATTACTTAATAAATTGTTTATAAATAATAAGTCTTTGTATAAAGCAAAATTTTCTTCAGAGAAAATTTTGTCAAAATTTTCATATAGTCTTAAATTAGGAATAGATGCTTCTGTAACCTCTTGACCAATAATTAAATCTAATAAATTAATAAGATTAAATTTATTGATATAACCATTTAATTCATCTCTTTGTTTTAAATTATATAAAGCAACATAATTTGCTTGTTCTACAGAACTTAATAAATAATCTTTTAATAAGTCATCGAATTTGATTGCGTTTTCTACCATAGATTCAGATTTTTGCTTACTAAATCCATAATCTATCAATAAATCTACAACCATATTTTTTCAAGAAGTTAATAATTTAGTTTTTTCAATTTCTTGTTGATATGTTTCTTTAGAAGGTAATATACAACTTAAAGAATCTAACCAAACAATTTTTTTGGTATTTTCTACAAAATCCTCATAAACTTGAATTTCTACAGGAAGTGAATTATAAGATAATCAAAAATCCCTATCTTGATTATATAAATCAGAAAATGAGTTTATTTCTAAAAGTTTGTTTAAGTAGTTTTTGATAGGTTTTCAAGAAAGTTCTTCACGTTTATTCTCATCTAAAATCATTGAATGAAACTTAATCATTTCTTTTAATAAAGGATATTTAGAGGGTATTTTCTTTTTATTAGTACTTCAATCAAAAATTAAACTTTTTAAAAGTTTCTCTAATTTAATATCTAATTCCACAAAAGAACTAATCGATGATCTATCATCTGGTATTTTTGCTTCTTTTAATCATTCATAGTTAACATATTCAAAAAAATCATCTTTTAATAATGGTTTCATAATTTCTCCTTTTTATTTTTTAGGTTCAATGTTTGTTTTTAAAACAGATAAGAAAGCTTCTTGAGGGACTTCAATACTTCCAAGTTTCTTCATTCTCTTTTTACCTTCTTTTTGTTTTTTAAGTAATTTTTGTCTTCTGGTTACATCACCACCATAAAGTTTAGCAGTAACGTCTTTTCTATATGCTTTTATTGTTTCTCTTGCTATTATTTTACCACCAATAGTAGCTTGAACTGGCACTTCAAAGTTTTGTCTAGGGATGGCATCTTTTAATTTAACACATAATTCTCTTGCTTGTTCATATGCTTTATCTTTATGTGCAATAATAGAAAAAGCATCTACTTTATCACCATTTAATAAAATATCAACTTTAACTAAATCACTTTCTCTATAACCAATTCACTCATATTCAAATGATGCATATCCTTTAGTAGTAGATTTTAATCTATCAAAAAAATCAAAAATTGTTTCTCCTAAAGGAAGTTCATAAACAACAGAAGAACGCTTAGAATCAATCATTTCTAAAGATTTATAGATACCTCTTTTATTTTGACATAGTTCCATTACATTACCAATATATTCATTAGGTATAAAAATGTTTGCTTGTATGTAAGGTTCTTCTATTTTTTCAATAAATGTTCTATCAGGAAGCAAAGTAGGGTTAGCAATCATTTCTATTTCACCTTTGGTTGTAGTGACTTTATATTCAACACTAGGACTAGTAGCAATAATTCCAACTTTATATTCCCTATCTAATCTTTCTTGAAGTATTTCCATGTGTAATAAACCAAGAAACCCTACCCTAAAACCAAAACCAAGCGCTTTAGATGTTTCTTGTTCTCATGAGATTGATGAATCACTTAGTGAAATTTTCTCTAAACTTTCTTTTAATAATGAATAATCTCTTGTATCAACTGGATAAAATCCAGTAAAAACAACTGGTTTCATTTTTTTATAACCAGGTAATGCAGTTTGTGTAGGATTATCTATTAATGTTATTGTATCACCGACATTAACTTCTTTTGCATCTCTAATTGCAGCAGATACTCAACCAACTTCACCTGCTTCTAATCATTCTTTTTTACTTTCGTGTGGATTTCTTATTCCTAGTTCAATAACATGATAATTATTAGCATCATCTTTCCGAGACATAAATTTAAATTTATCACCTACTTTTAGTTTACCCTCAAAGATACGTACTAACATTACAACGCCTCTGTAAGGGTCAAAATAACTATCAAAAATTAATGCTTTTAGAGGTTTGTTATCATCTGCATTTTTAGGTGCTGGAATATATTTAATAATTGCATCTAGCAAATTATCAACACCTAAACCAGTTTTAGCAGAAACTAAAACAGCATTTTCAGTAGGTATTCCAATAACATCTTCTATTTCTTTTTTAACACCTTCAACATCAGCAGAAGGTAAATCTATTTTGTTTATTACAGGAATAATTTCAAGATTATTTTCTAGAGCTAAATAAACGTTAGCTAGTGTTTGAGCTTCTATTCCCTGAGTTGCATCCACAAGCAATAACGCACCTTCGGATGCAGCAAGTGATCTAGAAACTTCATAAGTAAAATCAACATGACCAGGAGTATCTATTAAATGAAAGATATAGTCTTTGTGTTTTATTTGAACAGCATTTAATTTTATTGTTATACCACGCTCTTTTTCTAATTCCATCGAATCTAAAAATTGTTCTTTTAAGTCTCTAGAAGCAACGGTGTTTGTTTTTTCTAAAATTCTATCAGCTAAAGTACTTTTTCCATGATCTATATGAGCAATAATAGAAAAATTTTTAATTTTTGATTTATCCATAATTATTAATAATAATATCACATTTTAATCTAATATATCTATACATACTCTAGTAAAGAAATCATATTTTAAAAATTCATTTAATTTTGTTTATAAAGTGATATATTAATTAAATGAAAACAAAATTTAAAAAAAGAGAATTATTGTTACTTATATTTGGTTTATTAATAATTTTCTTAACTTCTTTTTTTGTTATAGAGAATATTGTTAACTTTAAACCAAAAGAGTTCAAAGAAGGTTCGAAAGTAACTTTTCATATAATTTTTAAAAACTATACATCTTTATTTTATTTTACTAACCAAAGTAATTTATTTCTAGGTATAGCAATGGTATTATTATCACTTAAACCAAATTGTAAACACAGAAAACAATTATTCTTTGGAACAACAGTTTTAATAAGCATAACTTTTATTATTTATTGAGCACTAATTTCTTGAAACTCAAATTGAAGTGACTGATTAGGTTCAGTCAGGTCAATAACAACTCATTGCATTCACCCAATAATAGGTTTTATCTTTTTATGATTTTATAAAAAAGAAATTGAATTGAACAAAAAAGTATTCACCTATACTTCAATTTATGTTTTAGGTTACTTTTTCTTTAGTTTCATATTGTTTTTTAGTACATACAAAGAATGATTTGGTAAAAAACAAGGAGTTATAATATATTCATTTCTAGATTTTGTAGAACCTTTATTCTATAAAAAAGGAAATATATATTTAGTTGTATTTTTAGATTTATTGATATTTGTTATAGGATTTATGATACCTTTTGGTTTATCGTGATTTTGAAAATCAGTTTATAAAATTAAATATAGTAAAGAAAAATTTTTAAAAAGAAAAAATGATGTATAATATATGTGAACCTTGTTAATTAAACAAGAATGAGATATATTATTCTTATATATCACTGCTTGAGATAACTCTCCTTTCTCATAATAATTTCAAAAGACAGAAATGTCTTTTTTATTTACCTTATAAATTTTTAATATTTTAAAAATATTATAAAATAAAATAATATTTAAAATTTTTTATTATATATAAGAGGGAATTATGAAAAAAATTAAAAAAATCATTTTATCATTAGGTTTGGTTTCTTCAATTGCTTCGGTTGCAAGTGTAGTATCATGTAAAGATGATAAAGAACCAGGGACAACAAAGACTCCAGAACCTGAAAAAATTGAAACACCAGAAGAAAGAGAATTAAAACAATTAAGATCTGAATTAAATGAATTATTGGGTAAAATTACTGAAAAAGGTGATTATGCACAACAAATAGAAAATGGGGATAAAAATAATTTATCATTATTAAAATTAGTTTTGCAAAATTTATTAACAAGTGAAATTTCAAAAGAAAAAACAACTTGATTAGAAACAATTAAAAATGCATTTGATGAGTCATCTTTAGTAAAAACTGAATTAATTACTAAACTGTCTTTAGCAAGTAATAAAGAAGTAATTTCTGAAGTAATTCAAGAATTTCACAATCACTTTAATCAATTAAAAACAAATATTACAGAAGAATGACTAAACAAAATTAATAACAAAGAAGAATTAGTCCAAGAAATGAATTCATTGGAAGAAAATGAAGCAAGATTTTCAGAATTTGTTCAAAAAGTAATAAATAAATATGATGAAGAAAAACAACCTGAATTAGATGGTAAAAAAACTTCAGTAAACGAAAAAATACAAGCATTAAAATTAGATGCAAAAGGGAAAAAAGAATTAACCGATAAAGTATCAGAAATTACTAAATATTCTGAATTAATCAATTTTGAAACAAATGAACTAGAAGCAATTATCCAAAGAGAAAAATTAGATGAACAAAGAGAATTTGAATCTAAAAAATTAGAAATAGAAACATATTTAACATTATTAACCACAGAAGAAATTGGGGATAAAGATTTTGCTTCTAAATTAACAAGTATTCAAAATTCAACTGAGGCAGATTCATTGTTAAATGAAGTTAAAAATGCATATGGAAGTACATCAACACCAGAAAAAATTAATAAAGTAAAAGAATTAATTAATCAAGAGGTTGAAAAATTAACAACAACCGAAGGAAATAAAATAAAGAAAAAAGTTACTGACAATTCTACATTAGAACAATTACTTACAATTTTTACAGAAGCAAGATCAAAATATCAAGAAGAATTTAAAAAAGATCGCGACTTGACTTTAACAAACGAAAAAACTCTTAGAAGTTATGAACCAAATAGCAACTATGATTTTATTTCTCAAATAGATGCTGCAAAAACAAAAGAAGAACTTAAAACAATACGTGATGAAATAGTTAGATTAATAAGAACACATAAGCCACGTTTATTTGAAACAGAAAATGCGTATACAAGAAACACACCTTATTCAGCAACTAGAGTTCCAAGTGATGCACCTGCAGTTTTACCAGATGGTGCATATAGAGTTAATACAATAACTACAACTAGAAATAATAATTACATTGCTATTTATTCAAGTACACCACAAATGGTTAGAACTTACAAATTAAATGAAGAAGAACAAACAATAAGAGAGAATTTAATAGCATTAAAAAATAGAATTTTAAAAGAATTTTATGATGAAACACCAACAAATGGATCAAAAACTTATACATTTAAAGTAGCATTCCAAAATAACAGAGCAAGAGAAATCTCTGCTTCTAAATTATTATATTCAATAGATAGAGCATTAATTGATGGATACTTTTATCAAGAAGTTTATGATAAATATCTAGGTAAAGAAGAAGATGGTAAAACATTTGGAGCAACACCATATCATTCATTCTGATATTTAAAAAATACAACTCTAGGTAATACAACAAACTCAAATATATAGAAAAAAATGTGGAAAAATTCATACAAAAAAATTATTGTGGAAATTTCCACATTTTTTTATTTTTTATATAATAAATAAATGATTAATAAAAAACAACTTTCATATAAAGATATTTCAGAAGAAACTGGTGTTTCAATATCAACAATTTCGAGATTTTATAACAGAGGTTATGTTTCGAAAAAAACAAAAGAAAAAATACAAAGAGTGGTAAAAGAAAAAGAATATTATCCAAACCACGGAGCAAGATTGATTAGAGGAAGAGATAATTCAGTATTTATTATAATGCCAATTTGGGCGCAAAACTTATATGCAAGTATTGTCAGTGGTATTAGTATAGCTTGTGTTAAGTCAGGAAGAAAAGTAAACACTACTTATTCTGGTCCATCAACAAAAGAATATATTGAAACATTAAGATATGTTATGTCTTGGAAACCAACTGCTATTGTTGTGTTTATTCCTCAATATGATAAAGAATTGTTTGATTTCATAAGAAAAATAGAAGATATGGCAGTTATTATATACGGACACCAGGTTGAAAATTGCAATTGAATTAAACCAGATATCACAAAAGGTTTTTTTGATTTAACTACCAAAGTTGTTAATAATTCAAAATTTAGTGAACGCAAATCTATTTTTGTAACTGATGAGCGTTTATCAGAATCACAAGCAATAGAGCGAAGACAAGGTTATGAAAGAGCTTGTATCGAAAATAATTGAGAAATTCATGAATTTAAATTAAATTCTAAAAAAGAAATTGATGATGTAATTAAATTGCATAATTATATGAAAGAACATAAAATTAAAAATGTAATTTGTTCAACTCATGAAGTTTTTGTTTCATTGGCATTAATTTTAGGAACTCGTGAATACTTTTTTACTGATATAGGTTATCAGTCAATTTATGATAATATTAAAAAATATACAGCAAAAATATTTATAGATTATCCAAATATAGGTTTTAAAATAGAAAATATGATTACTGTCTATAAAGAACATAGAGAAACTGTTTCTAAAATAATTCCTATAGAAATAGTAGATCCAAATAGAAAATAATCAGAATTTTCTGATTATTTTCTTATTAAATTAGGAGAAAAATGCAAAAAATTAAAAAAAAATATAATAGTTTTCATATATTATTAACAAGTATTGTTTGATCTACAAGAGAATTTGATAGTCAAATTAAGTTAAAATTAAGAAAACTAAATTTATTAAGATTAGTTTATGTAATTTTAGTTATTCTGACTTCCTTGATTTCTGTTTTTTCATTACTTACACCACCAAAATCTATTCAAGGGGAATGAGGAACAATGGTAATTGTTTTACAAATATTTACCTTTTTCTTCTTTTTATTTGATTATGTTACACACTTTATTACATATAGAAAATATAAGAAATTAGACAAAAAAACTAGAATCTGAAAAAGCACGCTAAAATATATTTTTTCATTTAAAGGAATTGTTATTTTATTATGCGTATTAACATCACTTCATGTTATAGAATATATAGCATATATAGATAATGAGACATTGAAAACAGTTAATTTATTTAAAATCTTAAACTTATCTAGATTTTTAAGATTGTTTATTGTTTTAACTTATTTTGCACCATTTGCAATTATAGTTAATGCTTTTTCAAAACAAAAGAAAATACTAACCTATGTTTTATTAATAGCATTTTTGTTAATTTTAGTATTTTCTATATTAATATGAAATACAGAAGGTGTTCATTTAGAAGAAACTCAGTTACAATGATTATCAGATAAAAATATCAATCAATCTGATTGAAAAATTTATTTAACTTACTTAGGTTTATTTGACAATGAACAAGAAATATTTTTTAATAGCAATAAAGAAATTCTTGAACCAAACTTAAGTAGATTTAATGAGATATTACAAGAATATAAAGATTTATCTAACGGATATGTTGTATCTTTTATTGATGCATTATATTTTTCTACAATAACACTAACTACTATTGGTTATGGTGATTATTTACCTCATTCATCATTAACTAAAATAATAGTTTCATTAAACGCATTAATAGCTTTAGCTATTATAGCAATTCCATCAGGGGTTATTGCTGGAGCATTTTTAAACGAAACACAAGAACATATCAAAAATAAATATAAACATAAAGGAGAAAATAAAAATGATTAAATTGGGGTCTCATATTTCTTTTAAAGCACCACATTATTTACCTGGAGCAGTAAAAGAATCTTTAGATAATAAGGCAAATACAATGATGATTTATTTAGGTGCTCCACAAACTACAAAAAGAGTAGATGTCCAAAAATATAAATTAGATCAATATTTAAAGGATTACTCAGATAAAATAAAACAAGAAGATATTATAGTTCATGCACCATACATCATTAATCCTGCTAGTTTAACAAAATATTCTTTCTCAAATGATTTTTTAATCCAAGAAATAAAAAGAATGAATTATTTAGGATTAAAATACTTAGTTTTACATCCTGGAGCACATACTGAATTTAGTGTTCAAGAAGCTTTAGACCAATTAATTGATTCATTAAAATATATTTTAGAAAACACAAATGACGTTGTTATTTGTATAGAAACAATGAGTGGCAAGGGAACAGAAATAGGAGTTAATTTTGAACAAATTCGATATATCTTAGATTGAGTTAAATCCGATAGAGTTCAAGTTTGTTTAGATACATGCCACTTATGAGATTCAGGTTATGATATACAAAACTATGAAGAATTTAAAAAAGAATTAAAAAGGTGAAATTTATTAGAAAATGTTAAAGTTATTCACTTAAACGATTCAAAAAATGAAATTTTCTCTCATAGAGACAGACATGCAAATATTGGTGAAGGTACAATTGGAACAGAAACTCTAAAAAAATTCGTTCATGATAAAGACTTTGATAATATCCCAATTATTTTAGAAACTCCATGAAAAGAAACTGGACCAATTTATAAAGAAGAAATAGAATTATTGTTAAAAAAATAATCATTTTTTATTTTAAAAAAAACCCTTTTAACTTATAATTTTATTAAGAATATTTATATAAAATAATATTAAAGGAGCAACGTGGCAAGAGAAGGTTACACATTAGCATGTACAGATTGCAAAATGGAAAATTACATTTCTAAGAAAAATAAGAAAACTCATCCTGAAAAAGTAGAGTTAAATAAATATTGTTCAAAATGTAATGCTCATACTTCACACAAAGAAAAAAAATAATATTAATCACACATTGTTGTGATTTTTTATTAATAAAGGAAAAATATGAATAGAAAAAAATTAGATGAAATGTTTACAAAAACTGGTGTTGATGCTTTGATTTCGGAAGCACCACAAACTAGATTATGATATACAGGTATACAAACTACTGATGGATTTATAGTTATTGAAAAAAATCAAGCAACATTATTTGTTGATGGTAGATACATTGAATATGCACAAAAATATGCAAAAAATGTTGAAATAGTTTTAATTCAAGGTAATGCAATGTCTCAATGATTTAAGAATAAAAATTTTAAAAAAATTGCATTAGAAAAAGAATATTTAGTTAAAAATATTCAAGATAGAATAGTCTCTTTAGTTCAACCAGAATCAATAGAATGAGTTAGTGCTCAGGAATTAAGAATACTAAAAGATAAAGAAGAATTAAAACTAATTCAAAAAGCAGTTGATATTTCTTTGGAAGCATTACAAGAATTAAAATCATTTATCAAACCAGGTATGACAGAAAAAGAAGTAGCTGCAAAATTAAATTATTTAATGAAACTAAAAGGTGCAGAAAAAGAAGGTTTTGATGAAATAATTGCAACCGCAGAATCTTCTGCTGAACCACACCATCATCCAACTGATAAACAAATAAAAAACAACTCTTTATTAAAAATAGATTTTGGTGCACAATATAAAGGTTATACAGCAGACATTACTAGAACATTTATTTTTGGTGATGAAGAACTAACCACTGAAAAAGAAAAAGAAATTTTAAAAATAGTTCAAGAAGCAGCATCATTAGGTAGAAAACACGTTAAACCAGGAATTAAAGTATCAGAAATAGATAATGTATGTAGAGAATATATAACTCAAAAAGGTTATGGTCAATATTTTGTTCATTCAACGGGACACGGGTTAGGTATTGATGTTCATGAATTACCTAACGTATCTTCGCGTTCGGATTATATTTTAGAACCAGGAATGATAATAACAGTTGAACCAGGTATTTATATTCCTGGTTTAGGTGGTGCTAGAATAGAAGATGACGTTTTAGTTACAGAAACAAGTTATTATGTCTTTTCTAGGCCAGAAGAAACTAACGAAAAACCATTTTAATTAAAAAATAACTTTCAATAAACATCTATTTAATTATTGAAAGTCTTTTTTTAATAATTTTTTATGAACAAAATATATAAATAAATTACTATATAATTTTGATATGAAATTCGAAATTTTTGATGAATCTTTTTTAAATCAGTTAAAAATAAAGAAAAAAAGAAAAGTTTTAAATAACTTGATTGATTATATTGAAAATGAAACAGATAAATTTTTACAATCAAATACATTGCAAATTTCTGAGACTTTAAAAGTTTCTCAATCTGCTTTATCTAGAAACTCAAGATTCTTAGGTTTTAAAAATATACAAGAATTAAAATTATATGTAGCTAGAAAAACTCAATATTTAAAAGATAGAATATTAGAAAAAGAAAATCAATTTAACACAGTTGAAGAAACATTTAAAAACATAATGAATCATTATTTGTTTGAATAGAAAAAACAGCACAAAAAATTTTAGAAACTCATAACGTAGAAAAATACATAAAAACTCTTCTAGATTTTAAAATTCAACTTGTATTTGGGGTAGGAGAATCAGGAATAGTAGGAAAATACTTTTCTACTAGTTTAAGAAAAATAGGGTTTAACGTTATTTTTGCAGATGATATTCATACATTTTTTAGTTTCGGTGGTTTATTACAATTAAAAAAAGTTCACGTTACTTTAATTTCAAGAAGTATGAATACATTAGAAATAAAAAATATTCTTAAGTATTTGAATGAAAATGATTTACCTTATTCTGTATGAACAAGAAACACAGAATTAAGTTTTAAAAAAGCATCAAACGTTTTATATATAGATAGTATTAATCAAACATATCGTATAAGCTCTTTAGGTTCAAAAATTTCTACTTTCTTTTTAAGTGATGTAATATTTTCATATTTATCAAAAAAGATAGATAAGAACAGAAAGATTTTTTCAAGTATTAATGATTATATTAATAATTGAAATTCATTATTACCAAATGTAGATAGCAAAACAAATAAAAAAATAAATATTAAAAAATAATTTATATTTTTTTATTAGTTTTTAAAAATAGTGCTATAATAATAAAGCAATCGCTAGAAAGTGCCGATTTAGCTCAGCGGTAGAGCAGCTGGCTGTTAACCAGTTGGTCGTTGGTTCAATCCCAATAATCGGCGCCATTTATGGTCTGTTGGTGAAGCGGTTAACACACATGGTTTTCATCCATGCATGCACGGGTTCGATCCCCGTACAGACTGCCATTTTGGAAGATTAGCTCAGCTGGGAGAGCGTTGCCCTTACAAGGCAAATGTCATGGGTTCGAGTCCCTTATCTTCCACCATGCCGTCTTAGCTCAGTTGGTAGAGCAACTGACTTGTAATCAGTAGGTCGTAGGTTCGAGTCCTATAGACGGCACCATAGCGAGTGCTTTTTTTATTTAATAATCAATTTTGCGCGGATGGTGAAATTGGCAGACACGCTAGATTTAGGCTCTAGTGCTTTACAGCATGAGGGTTCAAGTCCCTCTTCGCGCACCATAATAAAAAATAATATTGTCAAATCAATATTATTTTTTTTTATCAAAATATCTATTGTATGTGTTTTCAGGAGATTTATAAAAAGTTGATTTAAAAAATATTTGTTCTTTTAAAGCTGGACAAAAAAGTTAACATTATAATGTTAACTTTTTTGTCCACCTTTACAATTCTGTGTTTTATAAAACGATTTAATATTCTTATATAAACCTAATGATTAAAATATTGATTATATAAAATAAATTTTTATTATAAATTTTTCATCAATCTATTATTTTCTTGATTAAATTATAACAAAGATTAAATAATTTACTTTTTTATAAAATAGCAAAACATAGGAATGTTATATCAAAAATATAAAAATTTATAAGATTATAAATTAATTCAGAATCAAAGAGTGGAAAACAATATTAGTTTTCGATTTTTTTCCTGCGTTTCCCAGAATCTCTAAAAATAGTTAGTTTTTAGAGATTTTTATATAACTATGTTATATAAACTTTTTAGTTTTTATACTTGTTAT
>NZ_JNKA01000021.1 GCF_000701865.1 Mycoplasmopsis felis ATCC 23391
TTTTTACTTTAACATTTATTTCATGTGCAAAATATGAACTTGGTTTTATACTTGTTTTTTGGAGCATAACACCACAAACATTTGTAGCATAAAATAAACCATCTCTGTATAAAACTGTTCCAGCATTTGCTCCATCTGTAGTTCAGGTTATACTATTTTTAAATAAAAAATTATTATAAAATCCCAAAAGACCATTATTTAATGTTTGAGAAGAAAAGACTGGATAAATATATTCACCCATCTTTTTGTTCCTTATTTTGCGTTGAGATAAAACTTCACCTCTTGTTAATTCAAAAACTTCTCCTATGTTATCTTGCTCCCAGTTATTACTAAACCCTTTAAATCTAACTCTTGGAACTAAAACTTTTTTCATAATTACCTTTATTTATTTAATTATAACATTATAAGTCTCTAAATACAGATATATAATGAGCATATACATTTAAATCAGTATTATTAAATAATAAAACAATATGTATTGTATAATTAAATTATGTTAGATTTTTTAGAAAAAAGAATGCAAAAAACTATAGAAAAAATTTCAAAAAAAATTACTTTAAATGAAGCGGATATTTTAGAAATAATGCGTGACATTAAACTTGCTTTATTAGAAGCAGACGTTAATTTACAAGTAGTTAAGGAATTTATTTCAAAAGTAAAAGAAAAAGCATTAGAAGAAAAAATAGTAGGTAAATTAAATCCATCTCAACACTTTATTAAAATTTTACACAATGAATTAGTATCCATTTTAGGTTCTAAAACACAAGAATTAAATATAGATAAAAAACCATATATTATCTTAATGACAGGTTTACAAGGTTCAGGAAAAACAACTGCTACAGCAAAACTTGCTTATTACTTCAAAAAGAAAAAGATGATACAAAAACCACTAGTAGTTGCAGCAGATATATATAGACCAGCTGCTGTTGAACAATTAGTTACATTAGCTAAAGGTATTCAGATAGATTATTATGAACAGGGTGTAAATTTACCAGTAAATGATATTATTAATAATGCCCTAATTAAAGCAAAAGAAAATAATAATGATTTAATAATTATAGATACAGCAGGTAGATTATCAATTGATGAACCTTTAATGAATGAATTAAAAGAAGTAAAGAAAATTTCAAAACCAGATGAAATACTTTTTGTTGCAGATTCATTAAGTGGTCAAGATATAATTAATGTTGCAAAAACATTTAACGAGAATTTAAAATTAACCGGAACAATTATAACTAAATTAGATTCTGATGCTCGCGGTGGTGCTGCTCTGAGTTTACGTTATATATTAAATATACCTATAAGATTTATAGGTACTGGTGAAAAAGTAAGTAATTTAGATTTATTCCATCCTGAAAGAATGGCAGATCGTATTTTAGGTATGGGTGATGTTATGTCTTTAATAGAAAAAGCACAGGATGTTATAGATGAAGATAAAGCAACTAAAATGGTTCACAAAATGTTTTCTGGTGATTTTACATTAGATGACTTATTAGAACAAATCAAACAAGTAAAGAACTTAGGTAAATTCTCAAAAATATTAAAAATGTTACCAGGTAATTTATCTTCAAAAATTAGTGAAGATCAAATAGATAAAGCCGAAGAAAAAATGTATGTGTTTCAAATCTTAATGTCTTCAATGACAAAAAGAGAAAGAATGAATCCTAAATTACTAAAACAAGCATCACGCAAGGAAAGAATTTTAAAAGGAAGTGGAAGAACTGCTCAAGAATACAACAAATTAATATCTGATTATGAATCTATGGTTAAAAGAATGTCAGAAATGTCAAAAAACTTTAAATCGGGTGGTTTCGGAGGATTTGGTAATTTCGGATTTTAAAATATCACTAATAATTTAGTGATATTTTATTTTTCAAAAGTGAATAATTTTCTCATAAATTTATTCTTCTCATATGGTAGTTTTTCTGAATAAACTACTTTAACTATTATTGGACAAATAAAACCAAATGTTATAGAATATAAACTCATAATAGCATATTTTCTTTCACCCTATAATATTAATAAAACAAAACCAATTGTTCCAATGATTATTAAAATAGTGCCAATAACCATAGAAATAATTAAGATTATTTTTAATACATTATTTTCTTTTCTATGTTTATACTCTTTTGTTTTATTGTATACATTATTATTCAATAAATAAATAATTATTGATACAAAAATAATATTTATACTAAACAAGGTAGATGAAACTGTTTTACTTCAAAATAAAAATAAATGTGCTGTTGAAAAAGAAATAAATATTAATAAATATATAAAAATTAATATTATTCATTTTTTTGCTTGTTTATTCATATTTATATATTATATTAAAATAAAAAACTTATATAAATTTAATATAATATAAAAATAATGACTAATAATAAATCTTCTTTTGCATGAGAAATAAAAAAAGAAGTAATAAATAATTTAAAGAAAAACCAGGAAATTACTTCTTTTTTGAATGGAGTTATTTTTTCTAATGCTATTTTAAAAGATGATTATTATGTTCTAAATATTAGAAATACTTACATTTTAAATAAATTAAAATCTAAACTAGATAAAGTCAAAATTAATTTTGATGCAAAAAAAACACAAATTAAAATACATAAAAATAATTTTATTTTAAAAACAGACTTCAAAGAATTTTTAACTGCGTTTTTTGGTGGTATTTTTGTTGGAGGCGGAAGCATCTCAGACAAAAATTCCACTTCATATCATTTAGAAATTAAAACTAATTACAAAGAACATACTGAGCAAATTATAGAAAAATTAAATGAATATGATTTTGATTTTCACTTATTAAAAAGAAAAGAAAAATATTATGCATATATAAAAAAACTTGATAACCTATTAGATTTTTTATCGGCTATATCTGCTAAAAAATCTTGATTTATTTTACAAAATATAAAAATAAATAGGGATCTAGAAAACACTTCAAACCGAATGAACAATATTGATATTTCTAATTTACAAAAAATTGCAAACAGCTCAATCAAATATATAGAAAACATTAATTATATTCTAGGTAATAATTATTCAAACGAGTTCACAGAAAATCAATTAGTCATGTTTAGAATTAAACTAGAAAATCCTTGAATTTCACTTGAAGATTTATCTAAGAGATTAGAAGTAGAACATAATATAATAATAAGCAAGAGCGGATTAAACCATTGATTTAGAAAGTTAAATTTATTTGTTTTAGATAAAAAACAAAAATCTTAATTATGTTCACAAAAGAGAAAGAAAAATAAATATTAAAAACCAGTTTCCTGGTTCTTAATATTTATTTTTCAATATTGTAAAATGAATTTCTTCCTTGGAATTCTGAAGACATACCTAATTCTTCTTCAATAGCCAATAATCTATTGTATTTTGCTATACGATCTGTTCTTGACATAGAACCTGTTTTAATTTGTCCTGCATTCATAGCAACAGCAATATCAGCAATAGTTGTATCTTCAGTTTCACCTGAACGGTGTGATACAACAGCTGTCATATTAGCTTTTTGTGCCATTTGAATAGCATCAAATGTTTCAGTTAATGAACCAATTTGATTTACTTTAATTAAAATAGAGTTCATTGATTTTTCTTCAATAGCACGTTTTAAGATTTCAGTATTTGTTACTGTTAAGTCATCACCTACAATTTGAACTTTTTTTCCTACTTCTGCAGTTAGTTTTTTAAATCCAGCTCAATCACTTTCTGCTAAACCATCTTCAATAGAAATAATTGGGTATTTTGAGATCAGACCTTTTAAGTATTCTATCATTTCATCAGTTGTATAAGTTAATTTAACATTAGTTAAATGCTCAAAGCCTGCTTGTTTAGACTCGATTGCCTCTTTTAATTTTCCGAATGTATAAACACCATCTTTATATAATTCAGATGAAGCACAGTCCATAGCAATAGCAACTGCTTTATCACCTGAAGTAGCAGGTACATAACCAGAAACCTTAATTGCTTCAACTAAGAAATCAAGTGCTTCTTCATGTGATTTGAAGTTAGGTGCAAATCCACCTTCATCCCCAACTTGTATTCCATGTCCATTTTTCTTTAGTAATTTAGCTAAGTTGTGAAATACAAAATTTGCAATTTGTAAAGCTTCACGAATAGATTTTGCTCCAACAGGCATTATCATAAATTCTTGGAAGTCAATAGTATTTGAAGCATGTTCTCCACCGTTAATAACATTTAACATTGGAACAGGTAATTGGTGAGCATTAAATCCACCTAAATATTTGTATAATGGTAATTCTAATTCATTTGCAGCAGCTCTTGCAACAGCTAATGAAACACCTAAAATAGCATTAGCTCCTAGTTTTGATTTTGTAGGTGTACCATCTAATTTAATCATAGTTTGATCAATTAAACGTTGTTCTGTTACTTCAATACCTTGAATTTTTGGTGCAATTTGTTGATTAACATTATCAACAGCTAACATTACACCTTTTCCACCAAATCAATTGTTTTCATATTTAGAACCTTTATCTCTTAGTTCTAATGCTTCTCTAGAACCAGTTGATGCTCCTGAAGGGACCATAGCAGATCCGTATCCACCTAATTCAGTATAAACTTCAACTTGAACAGTTGGATTACCACGTGAGTCTAAAACTTCACGAGCATGTATTTTTTTAATTGCTGACATTAATTCTCCTTTAATATTAATAGTTTATATAAAATCTTTTATATTATACATTAATAAATTTAAAGCAATTTATGTATTCATTTTTTTGTATTAAATTATTCTTATAACAGAACTTCGAATTTATCTATTTTCTGAAAATCTTTATAACTTTTATTTGTAGGTATTACAAAACATTGTTCAGATTTTGTTCAAGAAAATGCTTGATTGAGTGAATCAGAATAATTTTTTTCTTTTGGTAAGTTATGTATTATAAGCGACAAATTAATATTTTCATTTTGTCTTCTAAATCTATCGTCATATCACAAGAAATCTTTTTTATGATTTACGGTTATATTTATTTTATTTTTCTCTAAAAAATTTAAATTAATTCCTACCATTTTTTTAGGTGGTTCATCAAAATAGTTTAAATATTCATATCTTCTAATAACTATGAAATTGTCATTGTCCCCTAAGAATTTTTTATTGTTTCAAATAAAAATGAATTCTTCTTAACATATAATAAATCATAACCTCTTATATTTTCAATACCATCATAAGTTGAATATATTGTTAAGGGTTCGTCCAAACCGAAAGGAAGATTTCCACTAGATTTACGAACATTTCATCCATCTCAGATGTTTCTTGAATTAAATCTATATGACTCCATAAATTCATATTCATTTTTATGGTGATAATTTAGATAATAATTATCTGTATTATAAAAATTTATAAATAATTTTTTCTTATTTATAATGAAGCAATCGAACTTTGTTTTAAATTAATAGCACCACTTGTGTAAGATAAAAAATAAAAAGGGATTGGGTTCTCAAACTTTTAATTTATTCATATTCTCTAATTTTTGATATAAATATTTTCTTTGCGTTTCAAAATGATTAATTGCTATATTTAAAGATATAGCAGAAATCGTAACACCCAATGAAATAAAACCGACAACAGGAAAGAACAAACTAAAAAATGAAGAAAAAATTGATATAACAGAAGTACTTATTAAAGCAATTTTTAGTGATTTGATAATTACTTCAACTCTTTTAATTTCTTTATTAATTAATTCTTTTATTTCTTCTTTTTCATTAATTTTTTCTTGAAGTTCTAAAAGTTTTACTAAAATACTTTTTGAACTTTGTTGTTCATCATCAACAGCGATAGAGTAATTTTTTGATTTATTAACTGTTATAATTCTTTTTTATTGTTAAATAAATTAGTTATAAGGGAGATTTGTTCTAATTTCTTTTCTATGTTTTAATATTTCATTTCTAAATTCTTTTTTGAACTTATTAGCTAAATTATCATTGATTGAATTATAAATTTCTTTATATTGTACTTCATTTATTTTGTTATTCATTAAAAGAAAATCAGATATTTCTTTAAAAGTATCTTTTATATTTTTATCACTTATTTGTTTATTTATACTAATAGCAGAAGTTTTTGAATTTTATTGTCTGGTTTATTATTTTGATTAATTGAATAATTGTTTGAAATGCTAACAAAACTTGAAGTGGCATTTAAAACATCACCAGCACCAAAAATAAGTTTTTTCATATATCCACTTTTATAAATTTAAATCATTTCTAAATTTACTAATATTATTTTTATTTAATTTATGAAAAATTAGGAAGTTTAATATGATATTATGAATTTCTTCCTTATATAAGAAATTATCATTTGTTTTTCTTATTAAGAAAAAATAATACATATGAAAAGCATTATCCTTATATTTTTTTATAAACCAATTAGGATCATATTTTTTTATATCGATATACGTTTTTGGTATTACTATATCATTATATTTATCTGACAAATAAAAACTTTTATCCTTAAAAGACAGATATTTATCAATTATAGAATCATAATTTTTATTTTTTAAGATATTATCAAAATTTAAATAAAGAAAAATTAATTGAATCATATATATAATAAAAAAATTTATTCAAGTAATAGCTGTTGCATCTAAAACTTCATCATAAATACCGCTAAAATAATCAACCTTCATAGTAACTAAGTGACAAAAAAAGCAGCTGTTGCAATCCATAACAAAAAGATAAAAAAGCATCAATATTTATATATTCTCAAAAATTTCCTTAATAATTGAACTTGATAATCATATGCTTTTTAAAAATGACATTTATTGTAATTTCCTCTTTAATATTTTTTAATCTATCATATACATCAAAGAAGAGTTCAAATTTTATTTTTTTTAATAAAAATTAAAAAAAATATAGAAATAATAAATGTTGGTACATTCAAAAGTATTAAAACTATAACTGCATAATAATATTCCTTTTTTATTCCTTTTTTATATTCATTTAATTCTTATTATTTTTTATAGGCATGTTTAATGTCATGTAATCAAAACCATTATATGATTGAAAAGTTATTTTATAAAGAGTTTTTAATATATCTTCATCAATTGACTTTAATTCTTCTAAAACAGTATCTTTAGAGTTTTGTTTAATTTGAGGAAACTTATTTAAAACGTTTTTAAGTGATATTTGTAATTGATTAATTAGTTGAATAAAAGCATCATGAATATCTGTAACAATTTCATAAAAATAATCAATAGACATAATTCTGATATTTGGATTTGGTTTACTATTATTTATTATTCATTCTTTATTAAAACTGTGCATAGAAATAACTTCAACCAATATAAAAACATCATTAGGATTTTCCTTGTTATGTATTTGCATTTTATTATGAATGAATTTAGCATTAGAAGAGTTCATTGTATTGTGTTTATTTTTAATTTCAATATAGTATTTTATTTTAGTTTTAGGATGAGTAAAAATAACATCTCAACCTTTTTCTGGGACATAACAATTCTTTATGTATTTAAAAATATTTTGATGAAAATAACCAATTATGTTGTTGTTTGTTTTATCTTTTTGTCTATTTATTTCTTGTTTAATTGTTTCTTCTAAGTTATTGTTGTATATTACACTATCAAATAAAAGTTTAATAGGATCTATTTTATTTTTCAAAAATTTATTAAGGTCAAAAGACTGTATTGATTTTTGATATTGTAATATAGTTTCAAGAATATGATTTTCAAAATCAACTTCATTGATAAAAGTTAAATTATATTTTGTCATTTAATTCCTTAAGTGATTTATAAATTTCCTTACCAACTTCAAGTGCTAAATTACAAGGAACTGCATTACCTATTTGTTTATATTGGCTTGATATATTTCCAGTAAATACTCATTCATCAGGAAATGTTTGGATTCTTGCAGATTCTCTTATGTTAAAAGGTCTGTTTTCAAAAGGGTGACATCTATCAGTTTGTTTCATTTGTGGAGTAGTTAAGATAGTTAAAGAAGGTTCATCTAAACTCATTTTTCTTAAAATACCAGTTCTACCACCTTTCATATCTCAACAAGACTTCATATATTTTTTTGCTATTTCTTCTGGTATATCTTTTCAATAGCCACCAGGGGGAACAAGTTTAAATATTTCTTCTTTTTCCTTACTATATTTAGAACCTAAACTTTCAGGTGCATTAAATAAAATATCTTTTAATACAATTTTTTCTTCAATTTTTAAAGGGAAATTAAAATTGACTTTATTAATTAAATCTTTTCTAATTCCAATAAGTATTAATCTTTCTCTTTTTTGAGGAACTTTATAATCATAAGCATTTAAGACTTTATATTTAATTTCATAACCTTTAGAACTTAAAATATCATAAATAGTTTCGAATGTTTTACCTTTATCTATGCTTAATAAACCTTTAACATTTTCAAATAAAAAGAATTTAGGTTTTAATTTTTCTAAAAACATTGCATAATGATAAAACATAGTTCCCCTGATATCTTCTAAACCTAGTCTTTTACCAGCATAACTAAAACTTTGACAAGGAGCACCGCCAGAAAGCAAATCAAGTTCAAACTTTTTAATATTAAATTTCTTTTCTAAATCTTGATTTGAAAGAATTGAAATATCCTCTTGAATAACATTTCATTTAGTTCTATTTAACCTTAATGTATTAGCAGCATTTTTGTCAATTTCTACCAAACCTATATGTTCAAAACCTGCTTTTTCTAAACCGATTGCCAAACCACCTGCACCTGCAAACAACTCAATACTTTTATATCTTTTCATATATAGTTTTATTATATAAGATATTAATAAATTTATTTTCTAATTATTTATTTACATATAATTTTTCTATATTAGATAAAACAACGTTTTATAAATCGATAAATATCTTCAATAAAAAATTATAAAAATATATAGCAGATAAAAATTGAAAGTTTCTATTTTTTGGGGATAAAAGTAAATTTTATATACAAACTAGGAAACTATTTAGGTAATTTATTTAACCATTTATATATAAACTATTCAGTAATTTAAAATAAAAATATATATGTTATAATTATTTTGCCATTGGAACAATAACCCACTAACTTGGTCAGGATAGAAATATAGCAGCCATATGAGGAAGTGTTGTGTCTAGTGGTCTTTTTATATTTTTTGAAGGATGATAAATATGGAAGACGTATTTTTTGAAGGCCAAAACGGAACAAAATTTAAATATAGAGTTAGTATAATAATAAAAAATAAAAATAAAATATTAATAGCAAGTGACCCTTGAAGCAATTACTGATATTTACCTGGTGGAAAGGTGAATTTATCTGAATCAATAAATAATGCAATAAAAAGAGAGTTAAAAGAAGAACTAGATTTAGATGTTAAATTCATTAAAAAACATTGATTGGTAGAATCATCATTTTTTAATGAATTTAATAAAAAACAATATCATGAATTATCTATAATAGCATCAGTTATTCCTAAAAATAAAGAAATTTTTGAAAAACAAGAAATAATAACAAACATTAATGGTCATAAATTAACATTTAAATGAATTAATATTAATGAATTAAATCAAATTAATTTTCATCCAAAATTTCTGGTATCTAAACTAAAAAGAAAATTACCAGAAAATGTAGAAGTATTTACAGATTTTAACTAATTTTATATAATTTAATAAAGGAGAATTAATGTCAAATTTAATAAATACATCAAAACCAAGTAATCCAGAAGGATTTCAACCAAACGTAGATAATTCAGAAAAAAAAGCAAGTGCAAGCACTGCTTCTAAAGTATTTTTTTGAGTAATCGGTTTAGTTATTTTTAGTTTAATTTACTACTTTGTAAAAACAAATAGATTTAATCAATTACAATTTAAAGTTAATAATGCAGCTAGCTCAATTGACGTTATTTTAAATCAACGTTATGATACTTTAACCAAATTAGTAAATCAGGTAAAATCATACAAAGAATTTGAAAAAGAAACATTATCAGATATTACTAAAATGAGAGCTTTAACATTGCAAGGTGGAATTGCAAACGCAAACGAATTAGAAAAATTAAATAGTAGTGTTTTTGGCAGATTAATGGCTGTTTCTGAATCATATCCAGAATTACAAAGCAGTTCATTATACAAAGAACTAATGAACCAATCTACATATTTAGAAAGAGAATTGCAAGCAGCAAGAAGAACTTATAATTCATATGTAAATCAATTTAATGAAATTCTATTTACATTTCCTTCAAGTATAGTTGCTTCAATGTTAAATCTAGAAACTTTACCATTATTTGTAGCATCTGCTACACAAAAACAAGATGTTTCAATGGCGAATTTATAATAAAAAATGGATTTTAAAGCTAAAAATCCATTTTTTATTTATTCATTAATTCTTCCTCTTTAGACTTGGTTAATTCATTAATTTTTTCAATATAAGAATCAACAGTTTTTTGGACAGAATTTAAATATCTTTCTTGTTCGTCTTCAGATAATTCTTCATTACTTTTAATTAATTTGTTTATGTCTTGTCTTGAGTTTCTTACACCAACTTTTGCTTGTTCTGTATATTTAGAAAGGTTCTTAATCATTTCTTTTCTACGTTCAACAGTTAATAAAGGAAAAGTTAATCTAACTTGATTTCCTTCGTCTACAGGAAGAACACCTATATTTGCTTTTTCGATTGATTTTGCTATATCTTTAACTGATGTAATATCATATGGTTTAATCAATAATTGTTGAGGCTCAGGGATACTTATGTTTGCGATTTCATCTAAAGAGATTAAAGAATCATAATAATTAATTTTTATCCCTTTTATTATTTGTGGATTTGCTCTACCTGTTGAAATTTTTGACATTTCAAATTTAAAGTGATTAATTGCTTTTTCACACTTATCACTTAATTCTAATAAATATTCTTCTAATTGCATTATTTAGTTACCTCTGTGTGTGTTATAGAACCTTCTAGTGCTCTAATTATTGAGTTATCTTCAAGAAGGTTAAAAATAATTAAATTAATATTATTGTCTCTAGCCATACTTGTAGCAGTTAAGTCCATTACTTGTAATTTTTTTTCTAAAATTTCATCATAAGTTATTTTGTCATACCTAATTGCCTTGTTATTTTTTCTAGGATCACTATCATAAACACCATCTGTTCCGTTTTTCCCCATTAAAATGACTTCAGCACCTATTTCAGATGCATATAAAGTAGCAGCAGTATCAGTTGTAAAGAAAGGTCTTCCTGTTCCTCCAACAAATATGACTACCTCACCATCTTTTAAGTATTTAATTGTTTTTTCATTAATATAATTTTCTGCGACTTTTTGATCCATATTCAAAGAACTCTGAACTCTTGATTTTAGTCCTACTAATTCAAAACCGCTTCTTAAAGCAAGACCATTCATTATGGTAGCTAGCATACCAATGTAATCAGCTCTATTTCTAGGGATACCATTTTTTTCAGCAGATGCACCTCTTCAGAAGTTTCCTCCACCTATAACAATAGAAACTTGTATTCCTTTATTAACAATTTCTTTAAGTTGTAAAGCTATTCTTTTAACTAAATCATTATCAATAGCTAAATGTTTTTCTTTATTAGCAAAACCTTCGCCTGAAAGTTTAATTAAAATTCTTTTATATTTAATCATTCATACCTCATAATCTATGCTCATATATAGATTTCTTAAAGTTATATGATAATTATAAACAAAAAATAAAACAGAGTAATAAAAAATAATAAATATGCATATTTATAAATCAATTACATATAAAAATAGTAATTTTTATATGATATAATTAAAAAAAATAACATATTTTATTCAATAAAAATAATTAGTGAGGTAAAAATGCAAAAAGAAAGATATTTATTTGCAATCGATTTAGATGGAACTACCTTGCAATCAAGTGCAACAGGTCAAGTTCATGAACAAACATTAAAAGCGATAAAAAGAGCAAAAGATGAAGGACATATAGTTTGTATTTTAACAGGGAGACCATGAAGAAGTACTAAATTCATATATGATACTTTAGGTTTAGATACAGTTGTATCTAATTACAATGGAGCACACATTCATCATCCATATGATGATGAATTTATTCCATACATAAAATATTTAAATTTAAATGAAGCATTATATATTTTAGGTGATGAAAAAATCCAAAACGAAATTACAAATTTAGCAATTGAAGGCCCAGACTGAGTTCAATTACAACATAGAGATGAAGATTTAGAAAATGTTTTTGGTTTTTCAACTACAGCAAAATTAAGAGTCGGTTTAGATTTTCATAAAATACCTTTAATGCCTACAGGAATAATTTTTGATGTTAAAAAAACAACAGATGTTGAAAAATTAAGGTGTTATCTAAAATCAAGATACGGAGATTTAGCAGAATTTTCTTATTGATCAAAAGGAGAAGGATTAAGTCCTGTGTTTGATATGACAAACATTACAGCTAATAAAGGAAAAGCATTAAGTATGCTAATTAGATACTACGATGTTAAAGTAGAAAATACAGTTGCCCTTGGTGATGGTTTCAATGATGTTCCTATGTTTAAAATTGCTAATGTATCAGTTGCAATGGGGAATTCAACTAAAGATATAAAACGTTATGCAACAGTTAAAATTAACAAAACAAATAAAGAGGGTGGAGTTGGTTGATATATTAATAAATTCTTAGATAATCCTCAAGCAGAAATAAACAAATCAAACGAAAAAAGATATAAAAGAAGTCAAGCAGAGGAAGAATAGTGAATTTTTACGATAATTTGTTAAATGTTGATTATCAAAACAAAAATGTTTTAGGTATTGATGAAACAGGTATAGGCGATTATTTTAGTCCAATTATTTCAGTGTGTGCTTTTTTACCTAAAGAAAAAGAACAATGAGCATTAGAATTAGGAGTTAAGGATTCAAAAAAATTAAGTAAACATCAAATCATACATATTGGTAAAAAATTAATTAATACTATTCCTTATACTTCATATAAGTTAAGTCAATCTGGTTATAATTCCTTAATATCAAAGAAATTTAATTCAAATGAAATTAAATACTTAACTCATCTTAATGCAATTATCAAATATAAAGAAAAATACCATATTGAAAATAACAATAATCAAATCATCCTTATAGATCAGTATTCAACATTTAATGCAATTATCAAATATAAAGAAAAATTTGAAAAAATGAATTTTTTTCAAATTTTATCAAACTCAAAAGTTGAAGTTTATTTTCAACACAAAGCAGAATCAATTCATTTGTCAGTTGCTTGTGCATCAATCATAGCAAGATATATATTCATACTTGAAATGGAAAAACAAAATAAAGAGTGAGACTTTAATTTTCTTTGAGGTGCTAATTCAAAAGTCAAAGAACAAAAAGAAGAATTTATAAAAAAATTTGGTGAAGACTCGCTTTTTAAAATTTGTAAAATGAACTTTAAATAAAGGAAAAAAATGCAAAAACATACAGAACAAGAATTAGTTAGACGTGCTAAATTAAAAAAATATGAAGAATTGGGGATTCAACCTTTTTCAACTGCAGATGGTTTAAAAAAATTACACTTATCTGACAGTATTTTAATGAAATGCTTTCCATTAACGAGGGAAGAATTAGAAGAAAAACAAGTAAAAGTAGCAGTATCAGGAAGAATAATAGCTATTAGAGGACCTTTCTTAGTTATTAAGGATTATGATCATCAAAATCAAATTTATTTTAATAAAAAATTGGATGAAAATCAAACTAAACTATATGATACTTTAGATATCGGGGATATTATTTATGTAGAAGGAATTGTGATGAAAACTCACACAGGTGAGTTAGCGATCAGGTCAAAATTCCTTAAACTATTAACTAAATCATTAAAACCTTTACCGGATAAATTTTATGGTCTAGCCGATGTAGAAGAAAGATATAGAAGAAGATATTTAGATTTAATTGTAAGTTTTGAAGATCAAGCACGTATCTTATTTTGAAGAAGAACACATATTATTACTTTAATTAGAAAATATTTTAATAATTTATCTTATATGGAAGTAGAAACACCATTTTTACATGATTATTTATCTGGTGCTTCTGCTAGACCTTTTAAAACACATCATAATGCTTTAGACCAAGAATTTGTATTAAGAATAGCAACAGAAATACCACTTAAGAAATTATTAGTTGGTGGAATTGATCGTGTTTATGAAATAGGACGTATCTTCAGAAATGAAGGTATTGATACTACTCATAATCCAGAATTTACTTCTATTGAATTTTATGAAGCTTATTCAAACTTAGAAGGTATGATGAAGAGAACAGAAAATCTCTTTAAATATCTTGTTAAGAAATTAAATATTAATACAATAAAAATAAAAGGTCAAGAAATTGATTTAAAACAACCTTTTAAAAGAATTAATATGGTTGATGCAGTATCAGAAGCAACTGGTGAAGACTTTAGAAATATTTCATTAGAAAAAGCTATTGAAGTTGCAAAGAAATATAAAATTAAAATAGAAAAATTCTTTAAAGTAGGACATATAATTAATGCCCTTTTTGAAGAATTAATAGAAGAAACTTTGATTCAACCTACTTTTGTTTATGGACATCCAATTGAAATTTCTCCATTAACAGCAAAATCTGCAGATCCAAGATTTACTGAGAGAGCAGAACTCTTTATAAACAAAAAAGAATATGCCAATATGTATACAGAGTTAACAGATCCGATAGACCAACTTGAAAGATTTAAATCTCAATTAGAAGAAAAAAACAACGGGAATGATGAAGCAAGTGAAATCGATTGAGACTTTATTGATGCTTTAGAATATGGAATGCCTCCTGCTGGTGGTTGTGGTATAGGTATTGATAGATTGATTATGTTATTAACAAACAAAGAATCTATTAGAGAAGTTTTATTATTCCCTACAATGAGAAGAAAAAACAACTAATTTAAGTCAAGAATAAAAAATAATTTATAACAGAAATATTATCCTGAGTTTCTGAGTTATTAAGATAAAAAGACGAAAACACCTATAAAATAGGGAAATTCGTCTTTTTATATATCTAATTTACTATGTATAAAATCTCTGAATTTGAAATAAATTAATAACTATTAAAAAATCTTTTTTTAAATACAACATATTTGAGTTATATAATACATATCATTTTATTATTTAATAATACTGATTTAAATGTATATACTCATTATATGTCTGTATTTAGAGACTTATAATGTTATAATTAAATAAATAAAGGTAATTATGAAAAAAGTTTTAGTTCCAAGAGTTAGATTTAAAGGGTTTAGTGAAGAGTGAAAAGAGGATACAATAGGAAATATTGCTAACATAACAAATGGTAAATTGGATGCAAATGCTATGGTAAAAAGCGGGATGTATAATTTTTATACCTCAGGTATTGATGTATATAAAATTGATAAGTATAGTTTTGAAGGTGAAGGTATATCAATAGCTGGTAATGGTGTTAATATGGGTTATATGCATCTAGTATCTGGTAAATATAATGCATACCAAAGAACCTATATATTAAATAATATAAAAATAGATAGACACTTCTTATTCTATAATTTGTGAAAAAACTTTTGAGAATTTTGTCAAAAAAACACTAGAGAAGGGTTTATACCATATCTTCTTTATAATGATATTAGTGACTTT
>NZ_JNKA01000022.1 GCF_000701865.1 Mycoplasmopsis felis ATCC 23391
GTCATATTCTACTTTGTTTTGTAACATTGTTTGTATTTAAAATGATTAAAAAATTAGTTAATGATTTTTACAAAAAATGAGGAGTAATAGATAAGCTAACAGATACCATTCTTATTAATTTAATTAAAAATTTAAATAAAACAGCTTTAATTGATAATTACAGTCAAACAACATTAAATGTATGAAAAAATATAGATACCGATTCAACTATTAGTTGAAAATTCTTTAATGAGTTCTTAAATTACATAATAAATTCTTAAAATCGCAAGTAAAAAAATAAACGTTTTTCCCTATATTTAAGGGTGAAACGTTTATTTTTTTCTTTAACTGGGAAACTCAGGATAAAATTAGATGAACATTTTGTTTTGAAACAATATACAAAAAAACAACAGAAAGAGCACATATTTATCCTGTCTCTTGAATTAAAGAAGAAGTTATAAGTAAGATAATAAATGAAAATAAAGATTTAGATTCTTTAGAGATTCAAAAAAAGTTAGATGAAATTTCAGATATAAATAATTATATAAACTTACCTTCAGAATTACATAGATTATTTGATTCAAACTTATTTACTTATAATGAATATAGCGGTATGTTGCAAATATATAATTATAATGAAGAAATAGATGAATATTATATAAATTTACTAAAAACCAAGTTTAATAAAATACCAGATATTCATTTCAATAAAGAGAGAAGAAGGTATTTTACATTAAGGAATAAATAAAAATACAGAAACGGATTTCTGTATTTTTATAATTATCTAACTCTACCAATTTGGTCAGAAGTTGTTTCTGCTACTGTTTTACCTTCATTAATAGTAAAATCAGACATTGTTCCTTCATTTAAAACAACAACAATTACATCAGATCTAAGTTTTTTTTGAGCTACATATTCTAAATCAACTTGAGCTAATTTATCACCTGCTTTTACTTTGTCTCCAAGATTAACAAAGTTTTTAAAGCCTTGTCCATTTAATGATACTGTGTCAATTCCGATATGAACCAATACTTTAACACCTTCTTTTGTTGTTATTCCATAAGCATGTTTAGAATCTAATAAAACATCTACTGTTCCATCAACTGGTGAGTATACGTTCCCGATTTTTTCTGAATCAAATTTAACAGCAAATCCTTTTCCCATTAAGTTTGCCGAAAAAACACCATCATTTAATTCTTCTAATGGTACTAATACACCTTTTGCAGCAGTTTGTATTCTTACTGATTTATTAGAACTTTTAACTAATGTTTCATCTTCAGTAGTTGAGTTTTCTTTTTGTTTAATTTCTTCTAATTTTAATTCTGAATTATCAGAAGATTTTTTTTCGTATTCAGCAATTAAGTTTCTTTGTGATTGAATTTTAGCATTTACCTGCTCTGCTACTGGTCCCATAATTGCTTGAGCATGAGTTTTACCTTCAAATTTAACTGCTATAGCACCTGCTGATTTTAGTTTTTCTACATCTACTTTAGAAGTATCTTTAACATCATATCTTAATCTAGAAGCACAGTTATTATATGCTGTGATGTTCTCAGTTCCACCAAAACCTTGAACTATTGCATATGCTTGTGGATCTAAATTTGAATCAGTTTTATTGTCTGAGTTTGATTTTGCAAGATAATCAGCTTTTGTGAATAATTTGGTATTTCCACCTCTTCCTGGTGTATGTAAATCAAATTTTTTGATTGAGAAGTAAAACACAACAAAGTAAATTGGAATATATCCTAAACCAATTACAAGTGGTCATCAGAAGTTTGTTCCTTTTGCAACTGGAATAATTCCATATAATAACATATCTAAAATTCCACCTGAAAAGGCCATTGGAATATGAACTCCAGCTAAGTTAGCAAACATAAATGAAAATGCAGCCATTAAAGCATGGAATCCTCAGAATAATAATGGAGCTAAGAATAAGAATGTAAATTCAATTGGTTCTGTAACCCCTGTAATAATAGAAGTAAACGCAGCTGGAACAACTGTTCCTAATGCTAATTTTCTATTTTCTTTTGGAGCAGCTAAAATCATAGCTGCAGCTGCTGCTGGTAGCCCAAAAATCATAAATGAAAACTTACCATCAGCAAAACGTCCTATTTTCATTCCGATTCTTTCGATGAATGTAAATAATGGAACTATGTGTGTTACTTTATTGATTGTATAATCAACTGTCGAACTTGAAAATCCTAATAAAGATAATGAAGCAGTTGAATCTCCAGCATATTTTGTTGGATCTTTTTGAACTTCATTAATTAATTCTTGTAATGTATTACCAATTACAAAACTATCACCATAAGTGTCTTGTTGAGTTTGAATTCATGTTTGTAATAATGAATTAACATCTCCACCAGCACTTGAATATCATAATGGTGAATAGAATACATGGTGTAAACCAAATGGAATTAATGATCTTTCAATAAATCCAAAAATAAATGATTCAAAACCATATGGTACTTTACCTAATGATGAACCAAATATATTAAGACCTGCACCAATTCAAGGTCATAAAATTAAATAAATTATTGCTAGAAGAGCTGAAACTGGAATAGCAATAATTGACACAAATCTTTTTCCACCAAAGAAAGAAATTACTTTAGGTAGTTGAATTGTGTGAAATCTATTGTATAAGTATTGAACTGTTAATCCAATTGTTATTCCACCAAAAACAGAAGTTTGTAGTGATCTAACACCCATTGAATTACCTACAAGACTTTGCAATAATTCTGGTCTTCTTCCAGCTCCATTGAACAGAACTGTATAACCAATTATCTGTTTTTCAGCGTTATATTCAGGTTCAATAAAAACACTTTGAATTGCTAAGAAAACCATATACGAGATAATTGTCGCAAAGACACCGACACCTGCTTCGTCAGTAAATGCAATAACAAAAGCAGCAGCAAACAACAATGGTAATACAGCAAAAACTGGGTCACCTAATTGTTTAATGAATCTTCCTGTTGTCACAAGGGCGATATTTTCTTTATCAATCCCTTCAATAGCTGCACCTACTCCTAAGAATAAACCAGCTATAGACATAACAGAAATAGGTAGCATAAAAGCACCAGAAATCTTAGAAAGTATTTTTCTTAACTTCCCAGATGAACTATTATTCATCTTTTTTGTTTCTTTTACACTACTTGATTTTTTAAATAGTGAATTCATGTTATTTCCTTTTTAAATAATTTTGCTTAAATATAAGCATTATTATTATAAATAAAAATGAAATCACTATTTTGTTTTATTAATTTATTAAAAAATATAATATGAAAAAATTACCTTATTTTTAATAATATGTAGTTAGTTTGTTCTTTGTATAATGTTTTTTAACAATTGATAAAGGTATTAATATACTAAATAACACAAAAACATAGATAGGAATAGATATCAATGATCTAATAACTATTGGTGTCATTAATATCAAGTATTGATCTTTAATATTATATGATCTTCCCAAGAAAAAGTTTGCATATCTTATAAATGCAAATGGACCTCATATTCATCTTGCTAAAACTATTAATGATACAGTTAGGAAATAAACTAAAATTAGTAATGCTATTTTTTCTTTTTTTACTTTATTATTAGTTTTAAAATAAATAATAACTAATAAAAAGAAAATACTTAAAATAACTAAAGATAAAGTTAAAAGAACAATTCCTGCAGTTAATGAAATTCGAGATAGTCCGAATGTTCTAGAAATTCTTAACCCTTTTGGATCATTAAGTTGGGTTGTAAAAATATAAATTAAAACTGCAAAAATACCTAATAAGAAAATATTCATTATGACAATAGATAAATTCTTGTGTTTTTTAAATAAGTCTAAAAATAGTCCAATTAATATTGTCCCAATAATAGGAACAATTGCATAAGCTCAATGGTAAAAACCTATTCTTCCAGCAAATAATAAACCAAAAAAATCTGCCATGAATGATAATAATGTACCTTTTAATTTACCAAAGAAATAAGCAAATAAAATATAAAAAATATATTCAAAATCTAAGTTAATAACCCTTGCTACTGTAAAATTTTTAATTAATGAAATAATTAAAAATAAAGAAAATAATATTCCTGCAAAAGCTACATCTTGTGTAGAAAAACCAAAACGTTTTTTCTTTTTAGCTATTTTATAATTTTTATATATTTTTTTATCTTCTTCATATAATGATATTAAATAAAGAAATCTAAATAGAGAACTTAATAAAAGTCCATAATTTGAAATTAATATTCATTTGAATTTATTGTTATCTTTTTCTTTTTGGTCTAAATTTATGAAAAATTCTTTTTGATATGAATATTCTAAATATGAAACATATACCAAAAATGGTATAAACACAATGGTAATAGATATTAAAAAAATATTAATTATTTTAACTATATTAAACACTTTTTCTTCAAAAGTTATTAAACCTAAATTAGGGATAGAAAAAATAGATGCTATAAGTATTAAAACTCAAAAAAACTTAAAAAATGTATTTAATGAAAATAATTTTCATAGTTCTTTTTCTTTCTGTTTGTAATTCATGCATCTATTATAATATATTAAATTTAAATTGTAGCTGTTTTATTTTCTAAATTTTGTTTTGGATAAATATAAGTTAGTTTTGTTTGAATTTCTTCATTAGTGAAATGATATTTAATTTTGTCTAAAATATTTAATTCATTCATTTCGCTAATATTTCCTAATTTTTCACTTTCTTCATCAATAAAAGTGTGTTCTGAAAATGTATCAATATCCATTCGATAAAAATTCTTGTACATTAATTTTAAATTTCACATTTTTTTATTATTATAAAGTTCAGTGAAATCGGTATCTTGTGTGTTAGTTTTATTATTTAGTAATTCACCAAATATAACATCCTTCTCTATAATAAATATAGGAAACAAACCATAAATATCGTTTTGTGAAAATTTGCATAATGAAGAATGTAATTTTTCATTCATTTTATATAATCTAAATAATTTTGTTTTTCTATTGTTTTTGTCTTTTTTCATCTTACCTCACTTAAAGAATAATTAAATTCTTTGATAGGACTAAAAAAGAACAAAGTTTAATGTATTATAATTTAACTAATGTATAATATTAATTAATATACATTTAGTTTTAAGGAGTACAAAATTATGATAAATGTAAATGAATTTAAACCAGGAATAACATTTCAAGATGAAAATGAAATTTATGTCGTTTTAGAAGCGCAACATTCAAAACAAGGTAGAGGACAAGCTAATGTTAAAGCAAAAGTAAAAAACTTAAGAACTGGTGCTACAACAATTAAATCATATACAGGTGGAGATAAAGTAAAACCTGCACATATAGATAAAAGAAAAATGGATTATTTATATTCAGATGGTGAAAATATTATTTTAATGGATAGAGAAACATATGAACAAATTGAGATTTCTGTTAACAAAGTTCAATGAGAATTAAATTTCTTAAAAGAAGGAAATGAAGTTCAAATTAGAAAATTTGAAAATGAAGTTTTAGATGTTGAATTACCAGCAAACGTAACACTAGAAGTTACTTCTGCTCCTGATGCAGTTAAAGGGAATACAACAACAAATCCACAAAAGAAAGTTATAGTTGAAACTGGTTATGAATTAGAAACTCCAATGTTTATTAAAGAAGGTGATTTAATAACTATATCAACTGAAACAGGTAAATATACAGGAAAAAGCAATAAATAATGTCTAATGAAATAAATGTTTATTATAACTCAGACCAAGTTTATATAATTAAACAAGAAGCTATTTATGATGTTTTGAATAGTGCTTTAGAAAGTTATAATAATGTTAAATTAAATAAATCTATAAATTTAAAATTTGAAAATAATTCAAATGTTTGAATTTTAGTTGATATAAAAATTAAAGAACAAAATTCAAATCAGTTATATGAAATTATTAATAAATTAACAAAAGATATAGATAGTGTAATTAAGTCATTAATAGATAAAAGTCCTAAAAATATTCAGATAGTTTTTAGTGGTTATTACTAATGAAAAAAGAAAAAAATGATATTTCTTATGATTATGCTATTTTTAGAACTAAATTTGAAATGTTATTATCTAATGAAATAAATAAAATACAGAAATTCAAAAAAAATAAAACTAACACTGATTACTTAAAAATGATAGTTGGTTTAAAAAAGGAATTAAGAAATTATTCAATAAAAAGTCAAGATTTAAAAGCTAATTATTTAGCTTTTTTAAAAGTTAAAAGAGAATACCAATTAAAAAGAGTTGTTTGATGGATTGTAGGGGGATTTTTATTGTTTTTTATTATAATACTAAGTATTACAATTCCTTTTTTAATATAATATGAAAAATAAATTTAAGAAGTTTTTACTAAAATATAAATCTTTTACAATTTTAGATTGAACAACATTTACTATTGGAATTATGTTAATATTACTTTATTTATCTATTATTCTATGAAACTGATGAGATAAAAGTTATTTAACATGAAAGACTTATTATGATAACCCTGAAATAATAGCAAAAATAAATGAAATAGCAAGTGCATATGAGGATGACGAACAACGCAATATAGTTTATAAAGCGTTGTTACCAAATGCAACATTATTACTTTGAGGTGAAACAACTTATTGATTTACTTTTATGTCTAATATTTATATGAGTATAACAATAGTTTTATTTCCTTTTTTTAAACAATCAAAAAAAGCACAAAATTTCTATTTTGCTGGGATTGTATATATTATAATAGTTGTTTTAGTATTTTGATTTGGTTGAATTTCTGATCCTAATATTGGTGGTACTTTCACTCAAAATGACTTTTATAGAACAATTATTTGACACGGAATTGCTCCTTTCTTAGGAATTTTAACAATCTTTTGAGAAAGAAAGAGAATTAAAATAAGTACTGGTAGAATTTGATCTTTTTCTATTTTTCCAAGTTGTTATTTAATATTTATATTATTTATATATTTTTTTGGTTATAAATTTAAAAATCTTAATGCAGTTGAATTTTTCCCTAGTTATACTAATTCATCTAACAACCCTATTCCAATTCAATTTAATCGAGAAATAGATAGAGGGATCACTATTTATTCAGCAATAAGTTTTTGAGAACCTCTTGGATATAAAGGTGATAATACATACTTAAAAAGTGTTTTAATAGTTTTTATTATACTCTCTGCTTTTTTTGCTGCTCCAATTATTGGTTTTTTATTAAGAAAAATTCTGCGTATTTTACAACCAGGTCAAAGAAAATTACAAAAAATATATTTCATTAAAAGAAGAAAGTAAAAATGAATAATAAAGAAAAATACATTGCTAGTTATTTTAAAAAAACTCAAACTATATTAAAAAATGAAAAACCAAATAACATAATAACACTACAATTTTTTCAAAGAAAAGATGATTCAATTTTAGCTGGGATGCAAGAAGTTTTAGATTTATTAACAGAAGTTACAGATATAACTAAATATACAGTCAAATATTTACCTGATGGTTCTTTAATTAATAATTTAGATATAGTTTTAGAATTAATTGGTCCATATCATGAATTTGGTATTTGAGAAGGTATGATAGATGGTATTTTAGCTAGAAGTACTTCTATAGCAACAAATGCATATAGATGTAAAAAAGCCGCAAAAAATAAAGAAGTTATTTTTATGGGCGATCGAGCTGATCATTATATTAATCAAGAAAACGATGGTAAGGCAGTAAGAATTGGTGGTATAAATATTGTTTCAACATTAGCTCAAAAAGATAAAAATAACATAAATGATGATAATGTTTTTGGAAGTATGCCTCACATATTAATACAAGGTTTTAATGGTGATGTGGTTGAAGCAACCAAAGCATTTCATAAAAATTTCCCTAATCATAAATTAATATCACTTGTTGATTATAATAATGATGTTATAAGCGATTCTTTAAAGGTTTGAAATGCTTTAGGAAATAAAGTATGAGGGATAAGAATTGATACATCAAAAAATATGGCAGATCATATGTTTGATAATGAAACACCACAATACGGAGTAAATCCAGAACAAGTTTTTAGACTACGTAAAGCTTTAGATGAAGCAGGAGCTAAAGATTATAAAATTGTTGTTTCTTCTGGTTTTGATGAAAAGAAAATAGAATATTTCGAATCATTAAATGTTCCTGTTGATTATTACGGAGTTGGTCAAAGTATTTTTAAATTAAATAATTCATTTTCAGCAGATGCAACTATTTTAAATGGAGAAAAACAAGCAAAAGAGGGAAGATACTATCGTTTAAATCCTAATTTAATTGAATTTAAAGGATTACAAAATAACAAAAATATCGGAAATTAATCCGATATTTTTGTTATTTTTTACCTAACATCGCAAACATATTTTTCTTGTAAACTTCAACTCCAGGTTGATTGAAAGGGTTTACACCTAATAAATAAGCACTCATTGTTAATGCTCTTTCAAAGAACATAAATAAAGCACCAAGTGTAAATTCATTAAATGAATCAAATAATAAGTGAATATTAGGAACTTTACCATTGTTTTTATGAGCATTTGCTGTTGCTTCAAATGCTATATTATTTACTTCATGCAAGTTTTTATTTGCTAAATAATTTAATTTATCATAATCTAATTCTTCTTGTGTAAAATCAATATTATATTCAGGGTTTTTTAATGTTAAAACTGTTTCAAATAATATTTTCTTGCCTTCTTGAATCATTTGTCCTAATGAATGTAAATCAGTTGTAAAAATAGAACTTGTAGGTCAAATACCTTTTTGATCTTTTCCTTCTGATTCTCCAAAAAGTTGTTTTCATCATTCTGCAAAATACTGTAATTTAGGTTCATATGAAACCATCATTTCAATATTATAATTTTCTTTTGTATGCAAGTGGTATCTAGTTGCTGCATATAAATAAGCAGGATTAGATTCTAATTTATCTGAACTAAGTTCTTGATTTGTTATATTTGCACCTTCTAAGATTTGTTTTGCATTAATACCAGCACATAAAAACGGAAATAAACCAACTGCAGTTAATACAGAAAATCTTCCTCCTATATCATCAGGAACTATAAATTTTTGATAACCTTTAGTTGTTGCTAAATCAAACAAGACACCTTTAGATTTATCTGTAGTTGCTACTATATAATCTTTAGCATTGTTTCCTAATTTAGATTCTAATAATTTTCTAAATTCTCTAAACGCTATAGAAGGTTCTAAAGTTGTTCCTGACTTAGAAATAACATTTATGGCAAACTTTTTATTTTTTACATAATGCAATTTTGAAACTAATGTTTCTGCTGAAATATCATTTCCAGCAAATAATAATTCCATTTTTGGTTGTTTAATAGAATATGGTCCGTAAATAAAATCATAACCTGATTTAGCACCTAAATAAGAACCACCAATTCCTATAACTACTACTACTTCTATACCATCATTAAATCAATTATTTGCAACTTCTTCCATTTTTGCAAATTCATTTTTATCATATGTATTTGGTAAATCATATCAACCTAATCAGTCTTTTTCTGGTACATTTTTATTTAAGACATCATTATGTATTTGACTTACCTTAGTTTGTAAATAACTTAATTCTTTTGGACCTTTACTTAAGGCTTTATCAATGTTTAAATTTAAATATTTCATTTTTCTCCTTTTTATCTATGTTATTGTATATTCATCATCTGGGTTTATCATAGAAACTTGATAACCAAGTGATTTAAGTTGATTACCTAATTTACTTGCTTGGGAATCTATTTTAATTTCAGTTCTATTTAAACCTTTTGATAAATTAAATAATACACTTAAATTTGTTATTCCTTCACTATTTAATTCATCTAAACCTGTGATTCTAACATATTTAGTTATTCCTTCATTACTAAACATTATTTTAGTTGGTAGCATTGTATTTCCATCTAAAATCATATGGTCTTTAAAACCTGCTTTATTTAATTCTAAAGCAGAAATGCTAAATGTATCTGAATCATTAAATAATATTAGTCTACGTAACTTTCTAGCTTTATTTTGTGGTTTTTCAATATCATGGAAGATTAATCCTTTTAATGATTTGATAGATTTAGCGCGCGAAAAATCTAATCCCATAGGATAACTATTATTTCCTTCGTCATGATCTGGTTTTAAACCAGGACCAAAACCACCTTGGAAAAATGGTTCATTATTTCTTGTATAATAAACTATTCTTAATCCATCATTTATTCTTTTATATGGATCTGCATGACCTTTTAAATAATCAGTTTCTTCAAATGCTAATGTATCAATGGTTAATCTAGTTGCAACATCTGTGTTCTTTTTAAAATTAAAACTAACGTTATAATCAATTGAATTAACTCATGCTGTTCTTTTTATTGCTCAAGGGTTTAAACTTCAAGAATCTAATAATGAATTACCAAGTGTATATAAACTTAGTTCATCTATGTATTTATCTTCTAATGCTATTAGAGATGAAGTATTAGTAGCAGAAGCGTCAAAGAATAATTCTAATTGAGGTAATCTTTCAGGTAAAGCAGATAGTATATCTCTAAATTTTTGTGAAGAATCATTTTTACCCATATTAAAAAATCTATATGAAGTTATTTCCTTATTATCTGCTTTTAATTCTTCAATAAGTTGTTTAGTTTTAGTATATGCATCATTCTTAGAGGTATCGATTTCTACAACATAACCTTGATTTCGTTTGCCTTCAATAGGTGTATCTCGTTGCATAGAGAAGATTTTAATTCCAGTTACATTAGATACATTATACTTGCTAAATTCAGGAGATTGACTTATGTCTGTTTTAGTTCAACCTGGATATTTTCCTTCTTGGATTGCTCCTGAAAACCTTCATTCAGCTGAATCATATGTAAATGCTCTTTTTTCATTATTATCACGATACATTCTTGATAATACTCCATTAAATTCAGCTGGTAGACCATGAGAATAAGAACCTATTTCACCTTTTTCATTAATATAAACATTATCTTGATTAATTGAATATCCTGTTTTTAAGTAATTTTCTGATTCAGGATTTAATGTATTAAATTTAGAAGTATCTAAATGTATTACTAATCATGCTTTTTCTTCATCTATATCATTGTTAAAATCTTTTATTGGATAAACTTCTGCTGCTTCTTTTTTTAAGAAATTTAAATAAAAAGGATCATTTTTATTTTTCATTATAACTTCTATTAATCTACCAAACCTATCTCAAATACTTCCTCAATAGTTTTTTCTGGTGATGCTTTTATAACCATTTTGATCATAAAATTCTTTATCTTCTATGAATGTATTAATAAATATACCTACATTTCTTTGAATCCCTGTTAGAGCTTGTCTTTTATTTGCCTCACGTAATTCATCTGTTACTTCAACAGATATTATTTCACCTACAAAATTATTGATATATGGTTCTCTATTTGCTAATCCGTTTTCTTTATCATAATTAGAAATAATTCTAGGAGGTATTTTTTTATTAACTTTTGCTTTAACATAAACACCAGCAATTTGAACTAATGTTTCTGAACCACTAGATTTTGGTTCGGGGGTTGGTTCAGGTGTAGAAACTAGTGGTATTGTTTTTGGAGGTTCTTGAACAATTGGTTGACTTGGTGTTTCAATTACCTTAGGAATTGGTGAAGGTGCAGGTTTAGGAGTTTCGATTTGAGGTTTTTCTTTTGGAGGACTTAAGATAACAATTGGTTGTTCTGTTGGTTTTTCAGGTTTTTCTATTATTTCAACAATTTTATTAGGTTTTTCTTTAAGGTTTTGATCTTTATTACTAATTAAGGAATTATCAAAACTTAAATTATTACTTTTATTTAATAAAGCTTCCGCTTTATCATCATAAATAAAAGAATGTTGATTTTTATTAAAATCAACATTATATAATAATGTCCCTATTGAACTTGAAGCAATTATTACACTACTACTCATTAAAAGAAAAATCTTAGATTTACGTTTTTTTAGCATAAGTCCCCTAATATATATATATATATATATATATAATTTATAAACTTATTAAAATTATACATTTTTTTATAGTGTAATAAATTAAATAATATAATATAAATATTAAAAATTGGAGGTTAAATGAAAAAAATAAGAACCCGTTATGCGCCTAGCCCTACTGGTTATTTACATATTGGTGGTGCAAGAACTGCATTATTTAATTATTTATTTGCAAAACATTTTGGTGGTGAATTTATTTTTAGATTAGAAGATACTGATATTAAAAGAAATATAGAAAATGGTGAAAAGTCTCAATTAGAAAATCTAGAATGACTTGGTATTATTCCTGATGAATCACCTCTAAAACCAAATAATAAATATGGTAAATATCGTCAAAGTGAAAAACTTGAACGTTATAAAGAAATAGCAAATTTTTTATTAGAAAAAGGTTATGCATATAAAGCTTACGATACTACAGAAGAATTAGAAAAACAAAAAAGAGAAAGCGAAGAAAAAGGTATTCCTAGTTTTAGGTATGATAAAAATTGATTAAAAATATCTGAAGAAGAAAAACAAAAAAGAGAGTCAGGAAATCAATTTTCTATAAGACTTTCTATGCCTAAAAATTTAAAATATACTTGGAACGATATAGTGAGAGGTGAAATTTCTTTTGATTCATCTGAAATAGGTGATTGAGTTATTTTTAAATCAGATGGATATCCTACATATAATTTTGCAGTTGTTATTGATGATCATGATATGGAAATAACACATATATTAAGAGGTGAAGAACATATAGGAAATACTCCTAAGCAATTAGCATTATATGATTTGTTAAAGTGAAAAGTACCTGAATTTGGACATTTAACTATTATTACTAATATGGAAGGTAAAAAATTATCAAAAAGAGATACATCACTTAAGCAATTTATAGAAGATTATAAAAACGAAGGTTATATACCTCAAGCAATATTTAATTTTTTAAGCTTATTAGGATGAACATCAGAAGATGCAAAAGAATTAATGACTAAAGAAGAGAATATTGATAAATTTGACCCACAAAGATTAAGTAAAAGTCCTTCTAAATTTGATATTTCAAAAATGATTTGATTTTCAAAACAATATATGAAAAACACTGAAAACTCTTACATAATAAATCACTTACCATTAAATAAACATAATAAAAATAATGAATGATTAGAATTGTTTGTAGATACTTTTAAACAAAATTCTACAACTTTTTCTGAATTAATAAGTCATTTAAATACATATTTAAATCCCAATGACATTAAATTTAACTTATCTTCTGAAGAAAAAGAAGTAGTTATAGAATTTTATAAAAATTTGAAAAATAAAAATGATTTTTCTGTTAATTCAATACAAGAATCAATAAATAAAACTCAAGAAACATTAAAAATAAAAGGTAAAAAATTATTTATGCCAATTAGATTAGCATGTACATCAATTGAACATGGTCCTGAATTAGCAAAAACTATTTATTTATTTGGAAAAGAATATACATATAAGGCATTAGAAAAATATTATGAAAATTAAATTTCATTCCTTGATAAACCAAAACGATAACGAAAATATTATAGAATTTGAATCTGAAAGCGAATATTCAAAAGAAGACGGATATGAAGTATTTTCATTTTATGAACCTTCAAATAATGTAAGAAATAGAATAGAGATTTCTAATAATAACATTAATATATATGCAGGTAGCACTACTGTGTTTTTAGAATATCAAAAAGATGTCGATTTTGATTTATATATAGAAAATAATAATAGAATATCTTCATTACAATTAACTTCTCATTGATTTAAAAAAGAATTTACAAATAATTCTTATTTATTTAAATACTCATTATCAAATGATAATTCAATTATAGGTGAATATGAAATTACCTTAACTGTTTTGAATTAATTTAGTCAAAAGTAAAATAGAATGTATTGATTTTACCTTGGTTCCCCATTTAAAGTAAAAATAAACGTTTTTATCTATTATATAGTTAAAAACGTTTATTTTTTTACTTGAGATTTTAAGTCTTGAAAATAATAAACAAATTGAGAAATTAAATGAAAACTATAAAAAAGTAATTGATAATATTATTACTAATTATGATGAAAAAGTAAATCCAGAACTTTTAAAAAATCTAATTATGACAAGTTTCAATAAACCGAGTTATAAAAACATAAAAATTAATGCAGGTGTTGATGTTGTTGAAAAATTTATAGATAAACTTAATCTTTTAAAGGATTTTAAATATGGAAAGCATAAAGGTATGGAAGAAATAATTAAATATAGTATGCAAATAAAATTTCTAATCCTTCCAGTATTTTAAATAGTTATTTAAAAAGAGATTTAAGTGGTTTAGATCTTGATTATTCAAAAAAATAGTTTTTACCGTATGCTAAATTTATTACTAAATAATAAAAATACACTGTTAAAAAATATTGAAGAAATCAGAATAAATAACTCAACACAAAAAAATGATGTTCTTTGATTCTATAACATTATATTTTGAAAGTTTCACAAGAGATGGTCTAAGAAGACCTGGTTATTCAAAAGATGGAAAATTTAAAGAAGTTCAAATTGTTGTCCTGAGTTTCCCAGTTAAAGAAAAAAATAAACGTTTTCGCCCTTAAATATAGGGAAAAACGTTTATTTTTTTACTTGCGATTTTAAGAATTTATTATGTAATTTAAGAACTCATTAAAGAATTTTCAACTAATAGTTGAATCGGTATCTATATTTTTTCATACATTTAATGTTGTTTGACTGTAATTATCAATTAAAGCTGTTTTATTTAAATTTTTAATTAAATTAATAAGAATGGTATCTGTTA
>NZ_JNKA01000023.1 GCF_000701865.1 Mycoplasmopsis felis ATCC 23391
TGGTAAAACACTAATAAAAACAAAAAGATAGCAATTAATTGCTATCTTTTAATATATTAAAAAAGTTTAGTGCATATTTATAATTTTCTTTTTCTTTTTCATAGGAAGTTTTTGGTTCATGATTAATAAAATTAAGTTTTATGTTTTTTGGATATATCAACATATGGATTAATGGAATTTGTAATTCCTTAGGTTTATTGGGTGTTTCAACTAGATGTGTGTATATATTATCATTTGTATATATACCTATAAAATAATTCATTTGAAGTTTCCTTAAATTTATATTTACATTGTCTTTATTTTCTATATAGAAATATATATCAGAACCTGGAATTGAACCTTGATTTGTAAAGTGTAAAAAGATGTTGTTAGTTTCTAAAATATTTTCAATATTTTTTGTTCCTGATATTTTATTTAAAAGTTGTTTAAAATTAATAAATTCCTCTTCTTTATGATCTATATTTTTAATTGATAATATGCTTTTATACATATCTTTAATATCATTATAATTTGAAATATTAAATTCTTTTTCTTTTCTCTCTCCATAAAAAATATCACCTAGTAATTCTATTTTATATTTTTCAAAATATTCATTTCTCTGTTGCTCATCTAATTCTCACCTATCTAATAAGATTATTCCATTTTCTTTTTGATTTGTTTTTATTTTATCAATTAATTCCTTGAATAATTCATTATTAAATATAGTTATTTCATTATACTTTTTTTCAGAGGTTTGTTTATTTGTGTATTTGTGAGAATAATAAGAAATATAAATTATAGAACCAAAAGCAAATATCATAAATAAAAGTATAATAAAATATATTAATTTCTTTTTCATAATATTTTCCTTTTAATCAATAATATATGATAAAGCTAAATTATCATCGACTGAATTTTGATATGAATCACTATATTTGTAAATTGCTATTCTATATACACCTTCATTCTCTGCTGTATAACGAATTAATTCATCATTTGATGTAGAAGAGTTTGATATTTTTATATCTTCTCATTTTCCATCTTTATTTTCTTTTTGTAAATACAAATCATAATCACTGAAGAATTTATTACCTAATCTATCAAAAGTCTCTTTTAAAGTTAGTTTATTTTCATTTTCATGTGTTTCTTTTGGATGAGAAACATTTTTAACTAATGATATAGGATAATTTCCATGAATATTTACGTCAAAATCTTTTTTTCATTCAGGTGTTTTTAATATTCCCGAGTTAAATAATCAAGATAATGCAATAGAAATTTTGTTTTCTTTTTTTAGTTTAAATTTTTCACTTGTATATACAAAAGTTTTATTACCCTCATCTTTTGCTATTGTTATATTTTTTAAATTTTCTTTAGCCTTTAGCATTCTTTCAAAATTAAGAATTCCTGAACCCGATTTTGAATCGAAACCACTTAGTTTAGTCTTTCCTATTTTTAATTCAGTAGATGATGCTGCAATTATTGATTTTATTGATTGAACTCTATTTTTTATCATTATTTATCTTATTATTTTCTTCTAAGGAAAGAAAAAGTGATATTGCTCCTGATACTGCAGGTGCTGAGAAACTTGTACCATTTACATAAATATCCTTGTTAACTTTATATTCAGTTCTTCAATGACCTAATTCATTTAATAATTTATTATTATAATAACTATATGTTCCTGGTGCTAAAACAAAAGGTTTTGAAATGTCTTCATATTTTTCATATACTCTTCAATTAGAATAATAAGAAATATTTGTATTTGAATCGTTTAGTGCTCCCACAATAATAGAATTGAATGCTAACTTTCTTTCGTTTATCCATTCGTTTAGAGTTTTTGGATTTCATTCTCCATTACCAGAAGAAAATACATTTATCACCCCATATTTTCTCGATAAATAATCTAGATAATAAGATTTTTCTTGATATAAAGATTCATCTCCTGTGAACCCATAACTATGATTAATTATTTTAACATTATTTTTCAAAACTAATCATTCCAATGCCTTCATTCATTCTTGAGAATCTTTAAAATTAGAAAAATAAATATTCGAATTTTTATGAATTCCATTTTCTCCGCCCAATATTTCTGAAACTAGAACTCCATGTTCTTTAATCCTTGGTTCTATAGACTTATTAACATTTAATGAATTCCTTAAATTATCTACAATGAATTCTTTTCCTTCTTTTTCATCACTACTATAGTATTCTAATATACCGACTTTATTTTTATAATTTTTATAATTATCATTATAATCTTTATAAATAGAAGGTATATTTAAGAAATTTTTATTTTTTGTGTTTAAAATAAATTGGTAATAAGGAACGACGTACCTATTTTGATTTTTTTTATCTAATCAATTTAACGATTGGCTTTGTACATTAATTTTTTTAACTATATTAAATTCATAATTATTTTCATTTAGTTTTTTTATTGTTTCTTCTAATTTAGATTTATTTATAAAAATTCATATAATAGGAAAAATTTTGCTTTTGTCATATTTTTCAAATTTTATTTTTTGTGTTTCTAGTCTTTTTATAAATTTATCATAAAAATTATCATCAATATTTTCCTTATCACTTATATTTAAATTTAATTGTAATTTGACATATTCATTTTTATTCTTATCCTCTTGTTTTGTATTTTCTACTACTTCTTTAAAGTTTAATGAAACGCTAGTTGAAATCATTCCAAACAAAGTTAAAATACCTATTAATTTATTAAATTTAACTCTTTTCACAAGTTACCTCTTACATAATAATGATATATCTTTTTTATAAAAATAATTTAAAAATGAAATAATAGAAGAACTAAATTTATATAAAATGTGAAAATTTCCATATATAATTAATTGTTTTTGTTTTAAATATACAATCTTATTGATTAACTAAAGATTATTTAGTAATTAATAGAGTTATTTAATAAAAATAAATCAAGATTAATTCTTGATTTATTTGTTATATAAATTATATGTTTCAACTCGAAATAAAGCTTTTTTAAGTTTGGTTTCTAGTTTTAAAATATCAACTGTATCTTTATTTTGTTTGATTTGGGTTTGTAAATTCTCTATTTCGCTTTTTGCTCTGTTTATATCTATATCTTTAGCGTTAATTATATCATCTGTAATGATATTGATTTTCTTTTGGTCTGCATAAATAATTCCACCACCAATATAGAAGTTTTGTGACTTATCAGAGTTACTTCAATTAATAGTTAAATTTCCAATTTCTACGCTAGAAAAAAAGGGGGAATGACCTTTTTGTATACCAATGTATCCTCTTGCTGTTTTTAATGTAAGAATATCAATTTCACCTTCATAAAAAACACCATTTGGGATAATTATTTTTAAATAAATAGTATTCATTATTTATTTTTTTGATATCTTTCTATTACATCATCAATACTTCCTGCATATCTAAATATGTCTTCAGGATAAGAATCATAATCACCATTTAAAATAGCTTTAAAACTTCGTATTGTCTCACTTAAAGGAACATATGCACCTTTAATACCTGAAAATTTTTCTGCAACTGTAAATGGTTGAGATAAAAAGTTTCTAATTCTTCTTGCTCTAGCAACTATTTTCTTATCTTCTTCTGATAACTCACCCATACCTAAAATTGCTATAATATCTTGAAGTTCTTTAAACCTTTGTAGAATTGAAATAATTTTTTGTGCTACATCATAATGATCTGCTCCAACTATTAAAGGATCAAGTAATCTAGAAGATGAATTCAATGGATCAATAGCTGGATAAATACCAAGTGAAGCAATACCACGATCTAAAACTGTTTTTGCATCCAAGTGTGTAAAAGTTGTAGCAGGTGCTGGGTCAGTTAAGTCATCTGCTGGAACATAAACTGCTTGCACAGAAGTAATTGAGCCACGTCTAGTTGAAGTAATTCTTTCTTGCAAAGCACCCATTTCTGTAGCTAAAGTCGGTTGGTAACCAACAGCAGATGGCATTCTACCTAATAAAGCAGACACTTCCGATCCTGCTTGAGTAAATCTAAAAATATTATCAATAAATAATAAAACATCTTGATTTTGTTTATCTCTAAAATACTCAGCCATTGTTAGACCAGATAAAGCAACTCTCATACGAGCACCAGGAGATTCGTTCATTTGCCCAAAAACTAAAGCTGTTTTATCTAAAACTCCTGCTGATTTCATTTCATGGTATAAATCATTTCCTTCACGGGTTCTTTCACCCACTCCAGCAAAAACTGATAAACCATTATGTTCAGTAGCTATGTTATTAATTAGTTCTTGAACCAAAACAGTCTTACCAACTCCAGCACCACCAAATAGACCTATTTTCCCTCCTTTTGCATAAGGAATTAATAAATCTATTACTTTAATACCTGTTTCTAAAATTTCTGAAGAAGTTTTTTGTTCTTCATATGTTGGAGATGAAGCATGTATTGGATGACGTATTATATCTTCTTGTAATGGTAAATCATCGATTGGATTTCCTAAAACATCAAACATTCTTCCTAAAACAACATTTCCCACTGGAACTGAAATTGGTTTTCCCGTATCTAATACTTCCAAACCTCTTTGCAATCCGTTAGTTGTTCCCATAGCTATTGTTCTTGCTGTATCATCACCAATATGCTGAGCAACTTCAAAGGTATATAATTTACCATCTTGAACTACTGTTAAAGCATTTAATAATTTAGGTAATTTTCCTTCATTAAACCTTACATCAACTACAGGTCCTAATATTTGTACTATTGTTCCTTTATTTTGAATCATCTTTTCTCCTTTTAGGTTGCATCTGCTCCTGCTACTATTTCTGTTATTTCTTGAGTTATAATACCTTGACGTTGACGATTGAATTCTAATTTTAAGTCTTTAATTAAATCACCTGCATTACTTGTTGCATTTTCCATTGCATTTCTTCTTGAAGCCATTTCAGAAATTTTTGAATTAGCAGATAAACAATAAATCATACTAGAAATAAACATGGGAATAGTTTCTAATAAGACAGTTTCAGCATTTGGTTCAAATTCAATAGAATCAGTTTGATTTTGTGTTTTAGAATATGAATTAACATTTATCGGGAATAATTGAAGACTAATTGGAGTTTGAGTTAAATTATTAATAAACTCAGTATAAATTAAATTAATTTTTGATATTTTCTTATCTGTATAATATTCTAAAGCCATCTTAGTAATTTCATTTGATAACTTATATGATAATTTATCACCGATATTAATATAACTTTTAATAACTTGATCTTTTAAAGAAGAGCCTAAAACTAAACCAACACCTTTAGTTCCTAAGATTATAATCTTATCATTTTGTTTTATTTTTTCAGTGAGTAATTTTATAATATTAGAATTATATGAACCACATAAACCTAAATCACTTGTTATAACAATATATAGTGAACTTTCAATATTATTTTGTGGAAAAATGTCATAAAAATCATTTGGTTGCACATGTGCTATTAGTTCATTAAAAGTATCTTGCAATGTATCTAAATATGATTTTACTTGTGTATATTCATTTCTTAATCTTCTTAATTTAGAAGTAGAAACTAATTCCATTGCATTAGTTATTTTTTGAGTACTAGAAACAACTGAAATTCTGTTTTTTAAATTGTTTAAATTAGGCATTTTCTAAATATTTCTTAGGTAGTGGTTTATATAAACGTTTGTCATAATTAGGTATAGTAGCAACTATTTCATAAACTATTTTAATTAATGCTTTTTCTATAATTTGATAATCTTCATTTGATATATTACCATTATGATGAATTCTAGAAAATACTGCAATTCCATCTTCTTCATGAGTTGCTCAACTAATGACTTTATCACGATATTCATGCATATAATTTATAGGCAAGATATTAATTATTCTTTCTTTAACACCAACTAAAATAATTGCCTGAATTTCTTGAGATATTGGATAATATTGTTCTTGTTTAAGTAATTCATATACTTTTGCACCATGGTCAAGAATTGTTTTTGTTGAATCATCTAAATCAGAACCAAATTGAGCAAACGCAAGCATTTCATTATATTGAGCTAATTCTAATTTTAAAGAACCTACTACTTGCTTAGTTGCTTTTGTTTGAGCAGCTGAACCAACACGTGAAACACTAAAACCTATATCAACTGCTGGTCTTTGACCTGAATTAAACAAACTTTCTTTAGTAAAAATTTGTCCGTCTGTAATTGATATAACATTAGTTGGTATATATGCACTTATATAACCTTGTTGAGTTTCTATAATTGGTAATGCAGTTATAGAACCACCGCCATAATCTTTATTTAGTCTAGCTGCTCTTTCTAGTAATTGTGAATGCAAGTAAAAGACATCCCCTGGGAATGCTTCCCTACCAGGGGGTCTTCTTAATAATAATGATAAGGTTCTATAAGCAATAGCGTGTTTAGATAAATCATCATATACTATTAATACATCTTCTCCGTTTTGCATTCACTCTTCTGCAATAGTAATACCTGTATATGGAGCAATATATTGTTGAGGAGCTAGTTCACTAGCTCCAGCTACAACTATTGTTGTATATGATAAGGCACCTGTATCCGATAGTTTTTGAACTATTTGTGCAACTGTTGAATTTTTTTGGCCTATTGCAACATAGACACATTTAACATTTTTACCTTTTTGGTTAATAATTGTATCAATTGCAATTGCAGTTTTTCCTGTTTGACGGTCTCCAATAATTAATTCACGTTGTCCTTTACCAATTGGTATCATAGAATCTATTGCTAAAATCCCGGTTTCAAGTGGTTGATTAACTTCTTTCCTGGTCATAACACCAGAAGCAGTTTTAAAAATTTCGGATTTCTTAGTAAATGTTAGTGAACCTTTTCCATCAATTGGATTCCCCAGAGCATCAACTACTCTACCTAATAATTGATCTCCTACACCAACTGAAATAACTTCTCCTGTTCTTTTAACAGTATCACCTTCTGAAACTGAGTTTGCATTACCAAATAATGCAACTCCTACCGTTTCTTCTTCTAAGTTTAAAGCAAGACCATAAACAGAATTATTAAATACTACTATTTCACTATTTTTAACTTTTTCTAAACCAGTTACCACTGCAATTCCGTCTCCTATAGATATAACTCTACCTATTTCAGAAAAATCTACTTTAGAACCAATATTTTTTATTCTGTCTTTTATAATTGCAGAAATATCATCTAATTTAATTGCCATTTATACTTCCTTTTCATGTTTTATTAAGTCATATTTTAAATTCTCTAAATCATTTTTAATGCTCATTTCATGAGTTTCAGTTCTTGAAACTATTTTAAAACCTGCAATTAATGATTTATCAACGTGATTAGTTATTTCAATAGTTCTTCTAGTTTTTAATTGTAATTTATTTTTTATTGCTTGTAATTGTTCGTTACTAAGTGGATAAGCAGAAATAACATCTAAATATCTTATTCTTAATTCCTTATTAGATAATTTTAAATATTCAATAAGGATTTTAACAATGTATTTAAATGATTTTCTTCTTAAAATAATTTTTAATGAGTTGATAATGATTCAATCAAAAGATTTAAAAGCTAAATCAATAGTTTTAAATCTTTCTTCTTCTGAAATCGTGTGATCACTAAAAAAATCAATGTAAGATTTATTTTCTAAAAATAAATCTTTTACTGCTTCAAATTGTTTATGCAATTCTTTTAGTTTATTTTCTTCTTGAACTAAATCAAAAATTGCAACAGAATATGCAGAAATATGTTTTTTTTCAAGCATTATAATTCCTCTACATCACTATCAGTTGTTAAATATTTATCAATTATTTCATCATGTGTGCTTTGAGACATTTCACGCTTTAAAATTTTTTGAGATAAATCTGTTGCTATTTCTACAATATATTTTTTTGCATTTAATTGAAACTCTTTTTGCTGAGTATTAATATCAACCATAGTTTCATCTAATAATCTTTTAGCTTCTGTTTTTGCTTTGTTTGTATAAAATTCAGATACTTTTTCTGCTTTAATTTTAGCTTGGGTGACTATTTCATCAGCAGTTAGTCGAGCATTTTTTAAATTTTCATTTGCTTGTTCTAACATTAACAAACTTTCTTCTTTTTGTTTAATTGATAAGTCAATATTATCTTGAACAAAATCTTTTCTTTCTTTCATCATTTTTTTAATAGGTTTATAAAAGAAAAATCAAAGAATAATTCCAATGATAATAAAAGCTATAATTGTAGCAATCATTAAAGGAATATTTGGGTATAAACCATCAAATTTTTCTTTAATTAATTCACTTGATGTTTTAATATTCATAACTTAATATTATTTTAAAACAAATAAAACAATCATTGCAATAACGAAAGCATAAATAGCTGCAGTTTCAGCTATACCAGCACCAATAATTAACATAAGTTTAATTTTAGGTTCTGCTTCTGGATTTCTTCCTACTGCTTCTGCAGCTTTTCCTGCTGCATATCCTTGTCCTATTCCTGTTCCAATAACACCTAATGCTGCAATACCTGCACCAATAGCAACTAATCCTAGTCCTACTGATGTTCCAGCTGTGTTTGATGATTGTTCTGTTGTTTTTGTTGCAACTTCTGTTGTTGTTTCTAAAACTGTATTAATTGTTGATAACATATTTTCTCCTAATATATAGATTCGATTTTTCTTTTACTAAATTTTTTAAATAATCCTTGTTTAGATATTTTTTTATGGCTTACTTCATTTTCAGATTCTAAACTTCAATAAACTGCTGTTAATAATGTGAATACTAAAGTTTGTAAAATTGCTCCAAATACATCAAAATAAAAATGTAATAACGGAGTTAAAATAACACCTAAAATATATGTAAATGGAAATGCTGAAGAATTTGATGCTTGCATTAATCCAAATCCTGCTAAGCCATAAATCATAACCAAAATAGTAGAACCACCTATTAAATTACCATACATACGTGCAGATAAAGAAATTAAGGGTGAAAACTTACCAATTCAATCCATAGGTTTAATTAATATTTCTTTGATATATTTCAATTTCTTATGAATTAAACCTGCTATAAATACTCCCATTCAAGTTGATATAGCTAAGGTTAATGGTACTGAAAAAGCAGTTCCGATCGGCTCAAAACCAAGCATTGGTGTTAAATTTCCTACTAACAAAAATGTAGCAAGTGTAAAAATATAAAATCTTGCACTTGGTAATCTGTGACTTGTTACTTCATCAAAAGTTCCATCAATATAACCAACATAACCTTCTGCTATTAAAACAATACCAGAAGGTGCTTTGTCTTTTTTTACTTTTTTAACTTTAATAAAAATAATAATAGATAATGTTAGTATTATTAAAATAGTTACTACTAACGAAATCATTTGTGGTAAATCAAATATAAACAGCCTATTTTTTATTTCTTCCAATTTTACCCCCTTTAATTTCAAGTAAATAATGTATTAAAATAACTATTAAATTCAAATTAATTCCACCTAAATAATAAAAGAAATTAATTGGGTAGTTTAAATTATTTTTTGTATATAAATTATTTATCATTAAAATTAAATAAATAATTGTTAATATAAATATAAAAAAAATAAACATTTTTAAGATATTCAAAAAATAAATAAATAATTTATTTGTTGAATTATTAAAAATTAATATTAATGTTATTTTAAACATTATATAAGAACATAAAGATCCTATAGCAAAACCAAAGAAAGCGCCATTATGTTCTAAGGAAACTAATCCAAATAAAACACAAAAAAAGATTCATAAAGTTCAAAAAATAATTTCATATTTTTTTTGAAACTTTATCATTTTTTGTCTCCTTTAGTATGCTTTTATTATTTTATTACTTTTTTTAAATTATTAAATATTAATATTAGTTATTTTAGTTTTTACACATATTTTGTTCTATATTTATTGAATAATCTAATATAGAATTTAAAATACGCAAAATATCTTGATTGTGTTCTTTTGATAAATTAGCAAACACTAAAACTAAATTAACAAATAAATTCATAAATTTTTTAGGGTCAATAACATATTGAATGACATCTTTAGTTTGAATATTTTTACCTATAATAGATTCATTGTTAATATAGAAATTTTTAGCTGATAGATTTAAAAATAACATTGGTTGAATACCAACTGCTTTTTGTTTGTTTTTTATTTTAATTTCAATAAAATCATTATCTATATATTCACTTATTAAAACTGGTTTAACAATTTCATATTCATTAAATGTTAATGGAATAATCATAAGATTATTCTGATTTCTTTTTCTTATTGATATTTTATATTCATCATTAATTGTGTTTTTAATACTTTGTACTTTGGTTATTAATTTTTTTAAATATTCAAGATTGATAAAACCTTTGATTAAACCTCAATAAAAAATATCAGATAATTCAAAAATATATTTGTTTTCTTCTTTGTTATTTTTAAATGCTAATTTATATATAGATGGTTTATTATAAAAATCCTCAATATTTTTATCATAACTTATTTGAATTTCTAGAAAATCATTTTCGTTTATGGTTTGAGTTTTGGAAGTTAGTATTTGATTTTGATTAGTTATATTATTTTTTGTTATAAATCTATATTTACTTGTTGGATATATATTTGTAAAATTTCATATTAATCTATTTCCAAACAAACTTAAAATAGAATTATTTTTTGATAATTCATTCCTAAAGAATGAATCTATATTTTGAATAATTTCGTTTCCGTTTAACAAATTAACTTTTTTTCATATCTCTTTATTTATTATTGGTGATAAATTACCAAAAAAATAAAATTCATTTTGATTTTTTGAATATCATTTTTTTAAATATTCTAAATATTTAAAAACCTTTAATGCTGTTTGTCCTTTAACCCTAATAGATTGATTATTTTCTTTTTCTAAAAAACCTTTATTGATTACAAGTTGATTCATATCTCTAAGAGTTGAAAAATGTTTATAATTACCTGTAATATTTTTATCTTTATATTTAGTATGTATATCTTCTATATATAAAAACTGATTTAATGAAAATTTATAATTAGTATTATATACAGAAAATGTGAACGTTTTGATATCTTCATAAGTCATGCCTTTTTGACTTCTTTTGTATAAACCTATTAAGATAGGGAAAGGAGTATTTTTAGAAGTATCTAAAAATACATTTGAAGATATAATCATCCCGTCAATTAATATGTAATTATCTTTAAATTCTTTTAGTTGATTAAAATTAGATTTTTTAATCAAATATGATAATGGATGTAATACACATACATAATCTGCTTTTAAATAATTAAATAATTTTAAAAATGAAATACCCATATCTCTTGAAACAAGTTCATTTTTAATTTCAGATTCCCCTTTTTGATTCTTTTTATAAAATGAAGTCCAATTATTATATGGAGGATTACCAACAATTAAAAGTTTATTATCTAGACTACAGATATGATTTCTTTCTAAATCTAATAATGAGTTTTTATTTCAGATTTTATGAAGTTTAAAATTACTTTTAACATTTTCATAGTATTTAGTATCTATATCAATATAAATGAACTTTTCCTTGAAAGTATCAATAACAAAATCTCCATTACCACCAGATGTATCACAAATAAAATCAAATTCAATTTTATTTGTATCTATCATTTTATATACAATATCTACTATTACCTTAGGTGTAAAGAACTGTCCTCATTCAATTTTTTTATTCATATGTAACCTTATAATAATAAATTATATTATCATTAACTAAAAATTAATTTTATTTAATGATAATTTTAATTAACTTAATATAATTTATTAATCATGATAAGAATTGATAAATACATATCAAGTATGACTGATTATTCAAGAAATGATGTTAAGAAATTAATTAAGAATAAAAAGATAAAAGTTAATAATGTATTTATTAACAAAGTAATTAATATAAATCAAACCGATCAAATTTTTATTAATGAGCAATTATTAATTGAAAAACCTAAGTATATTTATCTTCTGATGAATAAACCTAAAGGTTATATTTGTGCAAATAATGATAAAATAAATCACACCGTTTTTGATTTGCTGGATTCTTATTATTTGACTTATAAAGGATTACATACAGTCGGTAGATTAGATAAAGATACCGAAGGATTATTAATAATAACTAACGATGGAGAATTTACACATAATGTATTAAGCCCAAATAAACATATACATAAAACCTATTATGTAACAGTTGATAAAGAATTGGATAATAGTCTAATAAATGAATTTAAAAATGGGGTTAATTTAAATGATTTTGTTTCAAAGTCATCTAAACTGAAAATTATTGATAAATATAATTGCTATATAACTATTAGTGAAGGTAAATATCATCAAGTAAAAAGAATGTTTTTAAAATTTGGATATAAAGTTAAATATCTCAATAGAGTAAAGTTTGGTAAATTATGCTTACCAAGAGAATTAAAGACAGGACAATATAAAGAAATTAAATTAAGTGATGTTATTTAAACAATGCTACTACCAAAGAAAAAAAGTAGCAGAAGTTCTTACTAAAATACAACAAGCCCAAAGACAAGATGTACTAGATGTAGAATATGCTCAAGCACAAACTGAAGCTCAAAATGCTATTAATAATCTACCAGAACGTTCTCGTACAACTTTACAAAGTAGATTAGATAACACCAATCCAACTCCTACTAAAGAACAAGTAATTCAAATTAAAAATGATGCAATTGAATTAAAAACAGTTCAAGACCAAACTCGTGATACTATTAATGCAACTAGTTTATCTCCAAATAATAAAGAAAAATTATTAGCTGATTT
>NZ_JNKA01000024.1 GCF_000701865.1 Mycoplasmopsis felis ATCC 23391
AGTATTCAAAACAAAAAATAAAAATTTCTATATATGTATACATATATAGATTCTAAAAAAATTAAAAATTTGGTCTTCAACTCAGAAACTCAGGAGAAAAAGAAAATTATAAATATGCACTAAACTTTTTTAATATATTAAAAGATAGCAATTAATTGCTATCTTTTTGTTTTTATTAGTGTTTTACCATTTCAGCTACATCTGCAGCAAAGTTTGATTGCACTTTTTTGATTCCTTCACCAACTTCAAATCTATAAGAGTTAACTAGTTCTGAATTAACACTTGATAAATATTTCGATACAGTTAAAGCATCATCTAACACATATGCTTGTTTTTCTAATACAAACTCTGATAATTGTTTATCTAATCAACCACTAACAATTTTTTCTTGGATTTGAGCAGGTTTACTTTCGAAACCAGCAGGTTTTTCAAATTGTGATTTAATTTCATTTAAGCGTTCATTTGAAAGTTGAGAAACTAAAGAAAATTCAGGATTCATAGCAGAAACATGCATAGCAACATTTTTTGCAACTTCAGGATTTGTACCTTTTATATTAACAACTGCAGAAACTTGTTTGTTAATGTGATTGTAAATCCCTAATACTTCACCTTCATTTGCTTGTATTTCTAAAACTCTACGTAAAGATATTTTTTCACCTATAACTGATGTTGCGTTCATTAATTCATTTTCAACAGTTTGTCCATTACTTAAAACTACATTTAATGCATCTTCTAATGTGCTTGCTTTACTTTCATAAATTGAATTTGCAGTTTGATTTAAAAGTTCCACAAATTTATCGTTTTTAGCAGCAAAATCTGTTTCTGAATTAATTTCAATTAAAATAGCACGTGTTTGATTTCCGATAGCTAAAACAGCGCCTTCTGCAGCGATTCTTCCAGCTTTTTTAGCAGCTTTAACAATTCCGTTTTCTTTTAATCATTGAACTGCTGCTTCAATATCATAGTTTGTAGATTCTAATGCTTTTTTAACATCGACTAAAGCAGAATTAGTTCTTTGTCTTAATTCTTTAATTAATTCTAATTTATTAATAGCCATAAATATCTCCTAATTATTCTGTTTCTGTAGTTTTTTCTGAAGTTTTAGTTTGAAATTCAGGTAAAACAACATTTTCTTCATCTTGGTAAGCAAATAATTGTTGTCCACCTCTTGCTTTAACAATAGCATCTGCTAAAACAGTCATTATTAAGTAAATTGATTTACTTGAATCATCATTTGCTGGAATTCCAAAATCTACAGCATCTGGATTTGCATTTGAATCTAAAAGTGAAATAACTTTAAGCCCTTTTCTTTTTGCTTCTTTAACAGCGATTTCATCTTGAATAGGATCAGCTACTATCATAACATTCGGTAAGCGTTTCATTGAACGTATACCTTCTAAATTTTTGTGTAATTTATCTAATTCTTTAGAAAAATTCAAAGCTTCTTTCTTTGTATAACCTTTGAAATTATTAGCGGCTTTTTCTTCTAATTCTTCCATTTTTTTAACACGAGACATAATTGTTTCATTATTAGTTAAAGTTCCACCTAATCATCTTTCTGTTACATAAAGAGAATTAGTTCTTTCAGATGCTTTTTTAACAGCATCACGAGCTTGTTTTTTTGTTCCTACAAAAATAAATTGTGCATTTTTGCTTGCTAATGAATGAACTAATGAATAAGCAAATTCTAAGTATTTTTGTGTTTTAAAAATATCTATAATGTGTGCTCCTCTGTTAGTTTTATTTGGAACCAAGAATTCTTTCATTTTAGGATTTCAAGCAAATTTTTTGTGCCCAAAATATGTTCCAGCTTCTAATAATTTATTTCTTGAAATAATTTGTGGTTTTACTTCTTTTTGTTCTTTTGAAACAGGTTTTGTTTCAACTTTTTTATTTTCTGTTGTCATTAAAATATTTCCTTTATTTAGTTTGTTTGTTTTAATAAATACTTCTAACACCTAGCACTAAATCATTGCAGCACACCCAAGTGAATTCATATTTATCAATATAATTAATTTATAATTTAGAGTTTTATTTATATATAAATAACTCTTATTTATAATTTTATACTTTTATTTTGTAAATAGAAATAAAGTATCTCTTTTTTTAAACCTTAGTTATAGTAAAAAAGTAAAAACTTATGCAAAAGTTTTTACTTTCAAAATTTATTATGATTTTATTTTAGAAAAATAATATGTAGTTATTTTACTTAATAACTTATCATTCACTGGTTTAATTGATTCATGTTTTATTGCATCTGTATTTATTATTTCAAACATATTAATAGCATTGAAATCATGGTTGTCATATTTATCGAAGAAATAAAATCTATAAATTAATTCATAATCAGTTATACTGGTTGGAACATAATTTATAAAATTAAAATTACTTAGATTATTATAATTTTTTAAATATTCTTCGTTAGATAAATCAATAAATACTAATGAATTAATTATAGTATCAAAAATGAATTCTTCTTTATTTTCATTTTCTTTAATTTTTTGAAGAAATTCTTCTATAAAAGTAAGTGTATTTTTTATAATCATTTTACTAAATTCATCTTGATTTAATTTTAGCAATTCTTCTTCTTTAACTTCAAAGTTATTGTTAGAAATTTCTAAAATTTTATTTACCAAATTATTCATAAAATCTGAATAATTTTTATTAAGAAATTCTTTCATTAAATATGAAGAGTAATTAATAGCATCATTTTTATTTATATCTTGTTCTGCTTTTTTAAGATATTTTTGTCTTAAGTCATAAAAATTAATAAATTCTTGATTATTTTCTCGAGAACTTAGATCGATTATTGATGCAATTTTATTTACAAAATTGATTATTACATCATTATTTAAATCATTTCATTGCTCTGATAATTCTTCAGTTTTAAAATCTTTTCAAATTTCTATAATATGATTTTCAACTAATTTATTTTGTAAATTATCAAAATTTTGCTTTAAATCTTGGTTAAAAATACTTTTATATTTTTGAATTACTTTTGACAAATATGAATAATAACCTGTCGATATGTTATGCATAAAATCATCTTTGGTTTCTTGGTTTAATTTATTTGATAAAACCAAACCATCTACTAATAATATATTTTGATTTGGTTTTATTGCTCTAATTTCGCCATCTTCAACTTGATTAGGGAAGTTATCAGATCCATAATAAGAATCAATTGCATCACCATTGTACATTATTGCTGCATTAATATCGGGACGATTTGGATTAATTAAATCGTTAACTATTTCTAATCCATCACCTTTTAAAGTAATGTGTTTATTATTTCTTATGTCAAAACCTGTTCCATCTTTAATTAAATCAATAAATGAATCAATTAAAATTTCATAAGGCTTACTATTATTATCTTCTTCTTGAACAATACCAGTGAATTTTTCATTTGTTCTACCATTTGGTAAAGGTCAATATGAAGAACCATATAACATATTATCTCTTACTGCATCTGTGATAACCCATTTATCATAACCGTTTTCTGAAATAATTTTTAAAAGATTAATAATAGAATAAGGATTTTGAATTATTTCTTTATTAGGTTCTGTATTAATAAATTTATCAATATATTTAGATATATCTATAGATTGATTTTCATCTAAGTTTTCTGGATTGATAGAAACTTTTTTAATATTATAAGCAATAACCATATCTTGAGAATAATAAGGATAAAAATATTCTCATAATTCATTATTATCATTTAAATTATATGAATTTAAATGGTTTCAAATTTCTGGCCTAAGTGTTAATTTAACATATTGCTTAATTAATTCTTTTGCTTTTTTTGAATCATTTAAATTTTGTTGAATTTTTAGAATTTTATTATTTAATGATGCTTTTTGTTCTTGATCTTTAGTATTTTTTAATTGAATATTTAATTCATTGAATTCTTTTAAATAATCATCATACTTTAAATAATTTTTTAATTCTGGTAAGTTTAATAAGATTGAATAATCTAATTTAGATATCAATCCTTTATTAGCTAATTCTGCTGCTAAGAAATCAGAACCTATACCTGCTGCTGCTTTATTGTTAATTAAAGCATTAGTAAATTGATTGATTTCATCGAATTCTTTATAGTCAAATGTATTATTAAGATGTTCTATATTATCGTCTGACATATAAGATTTGTAATTATAAAAACTAGGTTTAAATGATTTATTTTTTTTAAGTGTTAAAGTTGTTATGAATATAGTTGATAAAAATAACAATGAAGCACCAAAAATAATGAATCTTTTAAATTTTTTCATTATTTTTTCTTAGTTTTATAACTTGCATAGATTATATTACCTATAATAGTTAAAACCAAAACAATTGATCCAATAACCAATCCTCAAGGCTCAAATGCTCCTTCATATAACTTAGTTCCAAGTGTTGTTGCATTTGATGTGGTTCTAGCAATAATAAAATCATCAAAACTCAACACTGAACTTACTAAAATAACTGTTATTATTGAAGGAATCATATAAACTAAATAAGTTTTAAATCATGCTCTAATTTTAGAATAACCTAAATCTTGCGATGCTTCAAATAAATTGTTATTAAATTTTTGACTTCTTGGTAGCATTAAAGAAATACCATAGGGCAAAGCCATTATTGTATGACCTACAACTAATCTTCCAAAACCTTCTCTGTCTACTGATACTATTCCAAAGAATAATGTAAAGACTAAAACTAATCCTAAGGCAGTAATGTTATCAGGATTAATCAAGGGAATATTAGAAGTTGTACTTAGTGTAGTTTTCATTAATTTGTTTTTTTGTTTATACATTGCATAAACTGTCACTATACTAATTGAAACAACTAAAAAACTTACTATAAACGCTAGTAAAATAGTATTAATTAATGCTAAATTTCTTCCAGAATCAAAAAGTCTAATTCAGTTTTCGAATGTTCCTTTTGTTCATGTAGGGTTAAATTCTCCTTTTGGTGTAGATTGATTAAAACTAAATCAAACACCAAATAATAAAGGAACATAAACAATTGCTAAAATTAAATAAATATATGATTTTCTTAAAAAATTATTAAATTTATTCATAATTTGCTCCTTTTTTAAGTTTAAATATTAATTTAGGTATTAATAAAAATAACGAATAAACACCAATAAAGATAGCTGATACAACAATAACTAAAGCAGAACCACTACTTAAATCATATTTATTTCCAGGATTTATTTTAGAATTTAAAATATCACCAATTAATTGATGTTGTGAACCATCCACTAATAATTTAGAACTAATAACAAATGTAGTTGCAGAAGCTAAGAATATCATAGCTAAACCACTTAAAATAGCTTTAGTTCCGTATGGAATAATTACTTTTAACATTGTTTGTGTATTGTTATAACCTAAATCATTACTTGCTTCAATAATATTTTTAGGCATATCTTTAAAAACAGTATATAAAGGTAAAATCATTAAAGGTAAATTTAAGTATGTTAGACCAAAAATTATAAATAATTCTGAATTTAATGTTTTTGGATCATTGCTAAAGATAGCAAGTGCAAGGCCTTTTATTGAATATATTCTAGCAATTGTAAAAATAGCCATTGGACTGATTATTAAACTTAAGGCAAACAATTTGAAAACTTTTGATTTAGAAGTTGACACAAAATAAGCATAAGGAAATCCTATAATTAAACATAATAAAGCAGAAACAATACCAACTCATAATGATCTACCGATAATGTTTCATGTATTAGGTTCTTTTACTAATACTCATGCATCAAACTCAGATGACACACTAGGACTAAATGCGCTTATGATTATCATTAAAACAGGAAGAACAATTAAGAAAATTGCAATTAAAAAATAAGGTAAAAATAATCAAACTTTTTTATCAAATTTAAAAAGTGATTTAATTTTTAAAAACATCAGTTGTATAATCTCACTTTGGATCTTTTTTCATTAAATGAATTGAATCAATAGTTCAACTTAAATATACTTTTTCATCTAATTCAAATTTCTTAGCTGTTTCTACATATATTATATCTTCATCAACAGTTTCAATAGTTAAATAATAATAACTTCCACGATATGAAATTTCTTTTACATAACCGACAATTTTACCTTTTGTATTTGAAGTATTATTAGTTATATCGATATCTTCTGGTCTTATTAAAGCATCTAAAGTTTCAGAAGTGTTAAATTCATTTACTTCATGTACGGTTTTAAATTCATGTCCTAGTACTTTTACATAACTTGATTTAGTAAATTTAGCATCGTAAATATTTGAATCACCAATGAATTTAGCAACTCAAATGTTTACAGGATAATCATATATATTTTTAGGAGTATCATATTGTTCGATCACACCATTGCGCATAACTGCAATTCTGTCAGATAATTCTAATGCTTCATCTTGATCGTGTGTAACAAATATGAAAGTCAAACCTAATTCTTGTTGAACACTTCTTAATAAAACTTGCATTTTTTGACGAATCTTAGCATCTAAAGCACTTAATGGTTCATCTAATAATAAAATTTCTGGTTCTATAACTAAACTACGGGCTAGAGCAACACGTTGTTTCATACCTCCAGATAATTCTGAAATAGCCTTAGTTTCGTTTCCTTTAAGTCCAACTAACTCAATAATTTTATTTATTTTGTCATTCATTTCTTGAGTTGTCATTTTTCTTTTGAAGTATCTGTTTTCAAAAGTTTCTGTATTTTGCTTAACATAATTTTCTCAATATGAATATTTAAAATCTGAATCATCTAATCAAGCTTGTCTACGATTATACTGATAAGTTCCAGGTTTTAATTTTTGTAATTCTTTAGTGTATTTTTCTTGAATTTGTTCAAGTTCTAACATTTTTTGATTAGCTTTTTTAGTTCATTTTTTGGTTTTTTCTTCTAATAGTAAAATATGTCTTTGATTAATTTGTTCTTTTTTAACTCTTTTTAGTTTTAAACCATAAGCAATATTTCCTTCTACATTTAAATGAGGAAATAAAGCATAGTCTTGGAAAATAGTTGAGACATTACGTTTATGAGGTGATAAATCTTTAATATCATAACCATTAAATTTAATTTCACCACGCGTTGCTCATTCAAAACCTCCAATCAATCTTAGAATTGTTGTTTTACCAGAACCAGAAGGTCCTAATAATGTAACAAATTCTCCACGATTAATTTCAAGGTCTATTTTATGCAAAACAGTTTTATCACCGAATTCTTTAACAACTTCTTTTAATTCAATGATATGTTGATTTTTCTTTGTTTTTTTATTCATAAATCTCCTTGTATGTTTTTTATATTTGAAAAACATCAATCAGGGAGACAGTATCAAAAAGATTCTCAGAGTATTCTTCAATACTATGAGAAAGTGATGGGTAGTGTAAATCAGAGAAATTGATAAGTATATTTTTTATACTTAAAATTTGTATTAAAATTTCTTTGTTTTTCATATTATTAATTATTATATATGATGTAGATTTTTTAAAAGTTTTTTTCTTAAAAAAATAATGAAATTATTTTAAGGGTTTTGTAATCAGAAAATTAATGTTTTTACCTTTTTCTGACCACTTAATTTCATAACCTGTTTTAATGTTTGAGTCATTATACTTTGAATTATGTAAATCATTAGTAAGAAACATAATTTCTCAATTATTTTCTTTTAAAGAATCAATTGAAAAATTAAACAATTTATCATTGTCAGTTTTAAAAAACAATTGTCCTTTTTCACTTAACAAATCTTTATATAAATTTAAATATGTTTTATAAGTTAATCTTCTTTTTTCATGTGCATTTTTTGGTCATGGATCTGAAAAAGTTAATCAAATTGTTGAAACTTTACCTTTTAAGATTTCAGGTAGTTTAATTGCATCTTCAGTTATAATGAATAAATTTTTTAAATTTAATTCATTAATCTTTTTTAATATTTTTAATGCAACAGTCGGATATTTTTCTATTGCTATATATTTAATATTTGGATTTAAATAAGCAAGTTGACTTATCATTTCTCCCTTACCTGAACCTATTTCTAGAACATAATCTTCTTTTAAATAAACAGGAAAATCTTTAATATAAAAGGAAGAATTATTTAACTTTTCTTGAGCTGTATTATCATGTCTTAATCTCATATTTTATATTATACAAAGTATTTATTTTTTGTTTATCATTTCAGATAATATAAAAATATTTTGATAGAATAATTGTTATGAAAAATATTACTTATTTTCCTGCTATTGTAGTAGGTGGGGGTCACGCTGGAGTAGAAGCAACATTTGCTTTAGCAAATAAAGGTCATAAAGTCGCATTAATAAGTTTTGATTTAAATAAAATTGCTATGATGCCTTGCAATCCATCAATTGGAGGTCCTGCAAAAGGAATAATAACAAGAGAAATTGATGCATTAGGTGGAGTTCAAGGATATTTCTCTGATTTAGCAATGATTCAAATCAAAATGTTAAATGAATCAAAAGGTCCAGCAGTAAGAGCACTAAGAGCCCAAATTGACAAAGAAAAATATTCTAAAATAATTAAAGAATCTCTAGAAAATCATCCAAATATTTCTTTAATTGAAGGTGTAGTTGAAGAAGTCTTAGTTGATGAAAACAAAAAAGTAATTGGTATTAAGTTAGATAATGAAGAAATCATTAAAACTGATGTTTTAGTTATTACTACTGGAACTTATATGAATTCTAGAATTTTAAGAGGGAATGAAATAAAAATATCTGGACCAGATAATCAAAAAACTACACCAAAATTAAGTTTATCATTACAAAAACTAGGTTTAGAATTACAAAGACTAAAAACAGGAACACCAGCAAGAGTTTATGCTAATTCCATTGATTTTTCAAAAGTTGAAAAAGAAAATTTAGAAGATACCTTATTAACTTTTTCAGAACGTTCAAATATTAAATTAGATAAACAAATTTCATGTTATTTAACATATACAAATGAAAAAACACATCAAATAATTGAAGAAAATATCAATAAATCTGCTATGTATTCTGGATTAATAGAAGGAATAGGTCCTAGATATTGTCCAAGTATAGAAGATAAAGTAATGCGTTTTAGAGATAAAAACAGACACCAAATCTTTTTTGAACCTGAAACAGCAGATGGAACTATTATTTATGTTAATGGAATGTCAACTTCAATGCCGATTGAAGTTCAAGATAAAATGTTAAGAACTATTCCAGGACTAGAAAATTGTCAAATACAAAAATGAGGTTATGCAATAGAATATGATGCATTAAATCCATTACAAATCAAGCCCACTTTAGAATCTAAATTAATTAAAAACTTATATACAGCAGGACAAATCAATGGAACTAGTGGATATGAAGAAGCAGCAGCGCAAGGATTAATCGCAGGAATTAATGCAGGATTGAAACTAGAAAATAAAGAACCATTAATTTTATTAAGAAATGATGCATATATTGGTGTGTTAATAGATGATTTAGTAACTAAAGGAACTAGAGAACCATATCGTATGTTAACTTCAAGAGCTGAATATAGATTATTATTAAGAAATGACAACCCTGATTTAAGATTAAGTAAATTTGGTTATGAAGTTGGTTTATTAACTAAAGAACAATATCAAAAAGTAGTTGATAAATACAATAAAATCTATGCAAAAATAGATGAATTATCAAATCAATACTTATCTTCAAAAAGTGATATAGCAAAAAAATATAATATAGAAAATGGTGTTTCTTTAATCAAAGTTTTAGCAAGACCAGAAATATCTGCATCAGAAGTTTTAGGTGATTTTGAATATAAAAATGAACTAACAACAATTGTTCGTTTAGACGGTTATATTAAAAAACAAGAAACTCAAGCTCAAAAAATGAACCGTTTAGATTCTTTAAAAATACCAAATAATATTGATTATTCAAAAATACTAAATTTAGCTACAGAAGCAAGACAAAAACTAGAACAAATCAAACCATTAACAATAGGACAAGCATCTCGGATTTCTGGTATCAATCCATCTGATATTCAAATGCTAATGTTTCATTTAGCATCTAAAAAATAATATGAAATTAAATATTATAGCAATTGGTTCACTATCAGAAGATTATAAGAGATTATATAATGAATATATTCATAAAATTAGTTTTTTTGCAAAGATTAATTTAATTGAAATTAAAGAACAAAAAATAGATAACATAGAATTAAAAATTCAAAAAGAAACAGAATTAATATTAAATAAAATACCTAAAAACTCAATGGTATTTTATTTATCGACTAATGCTAAACAATTAAATTCAATTGAATTTTCAAAACTTTTTGTTGATACAGATAATATTACATTTATCATTGGTGGTTCTAATGGTGTTGATGAAAGTTATTTTAAAAACAAAATCAATTTTTCAAAAATGACTTTTCCACATCAATTATTTAGAATAATATTAGTAGAACAAATTTATCGTGGTTTTACAATTAAAAATAATATTCCTTATCATAAATAAGATTATTTAAATTCTTTAAAGAAATAAATAAAAGATAAATCAAATAATCATATTAAAAGATTTAATATAAAAACAGAAAACAAGTTTAAAAAAATCCTTGTTTTCTGTTTTTATATTATATTTTGCTTTAAACTCATTATTAATAATTTAAAATATAAATAATTTAATAAATAGGAGAATAAGATATGGAAAATAAATCAGAATTATTAGCAAAATTTAAAGATTTATTAGATGAAATTTCATCTAAACAATTAAACAAAGATCAAAAAGAATTAGCATATGAAATATTATCTAAATTTCCTGATAATAAATTGGAATACGTATTCCAATTTATCTGTCAAAGAATCAAAACAGGATTTAGATTTGATATAGCTCCAGAAGCTAATTCGAAAGTAATTGGTATTTTACAAAAAGATCAATCAATGAGTTTTGAATTAAATCCAAATAAATCAAATCAAAACTCATTGATTATCAGTGAAAATTATGATGCATTAAAGAATTTAATAGTAATCGAGAGAGAGAGAGAGAGCAGGGTTAGAATATAAATATGATTTAATCTATATCGATCCTCCTTATAATACAGAAACATCAAAAGATGACGGAAATTCAATTGCAGATGATAAAGAAAATATAAAAGCAAACAAATTTATTTATCGTGATAAATATTCTCGTAATGGTTGATTAAACTTAATGAACGAGCGTTTAAGATTAGCAAGACAACTTCTCAAAGATGATGGAGTTATTTTTGTATCAATTGATGATGCAGAACAGGCATATTTAAAAGTATTAATGGATGAAATTTTTGGAGAAGAGAATTTTGTAGGGAACTTTGTCTGACAAAAGAAAAATGCAGGATCAGCAGATGATGCAAAATATATAAAAATATTAAATGAATATGTTTTAATGTATTCTAAAAATATAAATTTATTAGAAACAAACTCACAAGACTTAGATACAGATGACAAAAGTTATAATAATGAAGATGAACATATATTAACAAGAGGTAAATATAAATTAAACCAACTAGATCGTGCTTCCTTAACCTGAAGCAAAGGACTTGACTATATTATTGAACATAATGGACAAACTTATTATCCTGGAAAATCAAAAGAAAACTGACAAAAAAGACAAAATGGAGAACATGCTGAAAAGGATTGAGGGTGAAGATGAAGTAAGGAAAAGGTTCAATGAGGAATACAAAATGACTATTTGGTATTTCAAAATGATAAAGTTTATTCAAAACAATATCAATTTGCTGATAATGAAGGAAATTTAATTCATAGATCATCTAAATTTAGTAATTTAATTTTAGATGCTCATGGTTCTAATGGAACAAAAGAACAAAAAGATATTTTTAATACTAAAACTTTTGATCATCCAAAACCTACTTTATTGATTAAATATATCATTAATCTAATTAAAAATAAAAACTCCCGTATCCTAGATTTCTTTGCTGGAAGTGGAACAACTGGTCATACTGTGTTAGCTTTAAATAAAGAAGATGGTGGAAATCGAACTTTTACATTAGTTACCAATAATGAAAATAATATAGCACAAAATATAACATATGAACGTTTATATCGAATTAATCAAGGAAAAGGTACAGAAAATCAAGCTTTTCCTTGATTAAAAAATAATGAACCTTATTTAAATAATTTAAATGTATATAAAATAAATTATTATAATGTTGATTTATTTAATAACAAAAAGAATATCGATCAATTAATTCAGTTATTAACTGAATTATTAATAGATTTTGGATTAAATAAAGAACAAATCCAAAATCTTAAAGAAATAGATTTATTAACTGATTTAAGTTCATTAAAACCTCTGATAAAGGATGAAGATGGAACTAACTAAAGCACAAAATTCAGCAGTCTCTAAATTAGTTGATTTTACTTGAAATAAATTAATTACTCATAAAAAAGATTCATTATATTTCAAAGCACCAACTGGTTCTGGAAAAACCTTTATGATCTTAAATTACATTGATAAATTAATTGATTTATCTAAATATGAAAATAACTTAGATTTAGTTTTTGTTATTGCTACATTATCATCTGCTGAATTACCTAAACAAATGGAAGAAAGTTTTT
>NZ_JNKA01000025.1 GCF_000701865.1 Mycoplasmopsis felis ATCC 23391
CAAAAAGCGGAAATGACATTCCGTCTTTTTGACATTTTGTTTGGTTTTTTCTGTTATAATAGAACCAGATTTGTGTTTTGCTATCACTTTTCTCTTACTTTAAAAAGTAAGTTAAAGAGAATTTACACAAAATATAATACAGTCCCAGAATATCATCCCTTTTCCATTTATTTCTTGGAACTTCTATTTCCCCTCTGTATTTTACTTTAACATTACCATTCCTATCATACTTGCTTCTTGCTTTCAAATATCAATATCTTTCAGTATATTCATCATAAAAAATAATTACAGGATGCTCGTGAATTGGTTGTTCTAATGTATCAAAAGTAATATTTTATAAAGGTAAAAAAGGTTTCATTTTATTTATTTTATTATTCATTTATATTCCTACATAATTTTAAATGAATTATCTAAAATTATTTTAATAATTATTTATATTTTATGTTGTTTCAAGAAAAAGTTCATCATCAATAAAAGTGTATTTTTTATTTTCTACTTCAGTTAATTTGTATTCATATTCATTAATGTTTTTAAATTTTGTTCTAAATAAATACATAATAAACTCATATACCATAATCATTGCTCTAACATCATTTTCACAGTATTTTTTTAATTCAGGAACAATATTATTGTTTCATACTGCATCATTAGTTGCTCCCAAATATCTTAAAATGGCTGCTTCCATTGCCATTGTACCTTTTTGAATAACTAATTCATTATATGGTGTTATCTTTGTTTTTAAGTCAAAATTCATATGAGTTATGTATTTTTCAATTTTTTTAATCGAGTAAAAATATTTTAAAAAGTTAATATGAATTAAAGATTTATTATAAGTTATGTTTTTATTATAAAAATCTAAACTATTAGGTTTAATTTTTATAAGATTTTCTTTTTCATAAAAACTAATAAAGTTTTTTATATCGATATTCAAATTTTTCTTATGACTAAAGCAATCAGCTAAATCTATGGTATTGTTGTTTATGTATGTAATAATGCTTGTAAAATCACTTATATTATTATATTGAGTTAAAAACCAAGTTTGAAATTCTTTATTATTAAAAAATTCATATGAAACTAATTTAGATATTTCTTTATTTCTTGTATTTTCATAATTTTTATTATAAACAACAAAGTAATCAGGTTTATTATTATAAATAGTTTGGATTATTTTAACTAAATCTTTACAACTTATATTTTTGGTATCTATAACTAAATTTTCAACAGATTCTTCTATTCCATTTTTTGTTATTATAACTGAAACTTGGTTTACAAGTTGGTTGTATGGGGCAATTCTATTCATTGGTGGATATAAATCTGAAAAACCTTCATAATCATATCAACAAATTCTTGCATTTTTTTTGTGTAATTTTATGAGTATATTCAATGCATCAATATGAAAAAAATTATCTATTTCTTTGTAAATTAACATTTTATTTTCCATTGAAACTAAATTATTTTTTTCATTATTAGAAAAATAAGACATAGATAATTCTTCAAAATTTTGTCCTATAAATAATTTTAAAAGTTCATTTTTTTCTTCTTTGTTTAAAGATGAACTTTCATTTATATAATAATTATCCGATTTTACTTTATAAATGAATCTGTTACTTTCAAGTCAATTATTTATTTCTTGAATAATTGACTCTTCATCAAAGGAAGCAAAATATTTAATAGCACCAAAATTTGTGTTCTCATAAAATTCAGTAAATGATTTTTCTATTATTTTTATGTAATAATCAAAATCATAATATTCTTTGTTATGTGTTTTTTTTGGTATTTTCAAAAATCACTTCAGATTAAAAATATCACCATCAAACATTTCTGTTTGACATTTTTCAAAATCTGAAGAAATAGAAAAACAAGGTATTTGATTTCTTTTTATACTATTAAAAAAATTATATTCAGATTTCTTATCATATCCGTGTTTTTTTAACAATAAAATATCACCTGTTTTCTTTATGCACTGGTCAATAAGTATTTGATTTTCATTTGCTTTCTTACTTGTGCTTTTAGATATTGTTTTAGTGTATACTGAACTAAATCCTTCATAAAAATCTATATAATTTTTTTTAGTTTTATTTAGTATTTTAGTATATGGATTAATTAAAACAACCGACATATCTTTAATTATTAAATTATTTTTTTTAAAAATATTAAAATAATAAAAGAACTTAGAAAAAAACTCATATTTAATTCTAGTTGTATAACTAAGTAAAACTAATTTACTATTTTTTTTATCAAAAATAAAGAATGGAGCATTATAATTTATTTCTTTTTGATTTCACAATAAATTTCCATTCACCACTAAATTAATATTTGGTTTGTCAAAAGCATTCATTGTTTGAATATGCCTAGTTTCTCAATTTGATTTGCTAGATATATATTCAATTTCATTTGAATTAAAACCATATTTATTAATATATCATCTAGTTGCATCTAATAAATATCTATCATAACTATCTTTTGCTACTTTTATATAACTTTCAGAAACATCATTTATTTCTAAATTAATTTCATGAATTGAATCATTATTTAAAGTTTCAAAAATCTCAAAATCAATTAAAGCTTCATCACTGTTTTCTTCATCTATATCATTAGAAAGAATATTTTCTTTTTTATATTTTAGAAAATATTCTTCTTGAATTAAATTAACAAAATTTTTTGGTGTCCAAATTAAAGCAGGATTATTGCTAAACACTTTTTTAAAAACGTTTCAAGTAATATTATTCTTCATCTATTATTACCTGAACCTCTGTTTCTTCTTTGTCTTTATAAGATTCTAATTCATTTCTTTCTAACTTATCAATTTGCTTAATAAATTGAGAATTTTTAAATTTCTCAAAGGTGTTATTTAGTTTTTTGAAACTATTTCTTTTTATTTCATCAATTAAATCATATATTTTTTTCGCTTCTTGTTCTATTGATAAAGCAGTATTAGAAATTGAATCTATTTTTGCATTAACAATATTAATATTTTTTTCTATATTATCTTGAACAAATTTATTAAATTCATTCAGTATATATTCTTTATTATTAAATTCAATTTGCGAAATTATTAATTCAGATTTTTTTAACAAGACTTCTCTTAATAATCGTATTAAATTAATTAAATTTTCTCATCTTACAATATAAATATCATCAAAATTTGGAACTCTTTTAATAAATATTTCTTCCTGTGGATTTAATTCTGTTGACAAAATAGCATAATCTGCTTTATAGTTTATTTTGTCTTTGTTAAGTTTACTGATGAAATCTTCATTCTTTTTTGTTCCGGTTTCAGTTGATTTATTTTTTGCTTCTATTATTATAGAACCGATTGGTTCTTTTTTATTATGAATATTTTTTTTGTAAAAAATTATTTCAAAATCTGGCTTATTATTTCCTATGATTTGATTTGCTTTATGAAATACAACTAATTCGTCTAAACTAAATGCTTCATTTAATAAATTCATTAGATGATCTTCATATACTTCACCAACTTCTTTAGTTGAATTAAATCTTCTGGATTTGTTAGTGATTTCAAGTTGATTCTTTGTTTCTTCTAAATCTTTTGACAATTTTTGACTCTCTTGGTTTTTTAAATCGATTTTTTCGTTTAAATTTTGGATTGTTAATTGTTTTTCTTTTATTTCATTTTCTTTTTTATTAAGTTCTTCATTAAACTTAGATTCTAAAATAAGTTTTTCATTATCTATTTCTTTAGATTTAATTTGATTTAAATATTCTTTTTCTTGTTTTAATTTATTAATAATTTGATTTAATTCATCTTTTTCTTTTTGGTGTCTTTGTTTTTCTTCATTAAACTTAGATTCTAAAATAAGTTTTTCATTATCTATTTCTTTAGATTTAATTTGATTTAAATATTCTTTTTCTTGTTTTAATTTATTAATAATTTGATTTAATTCATCTTTTTCTTTATTTAATTTTCTTTCTAATTCAAAAAAGGATTCTTTTGTTTTAACCTCAATTGATTCTGTTTTTGATTCAAGAAGTTCATTAAATCTTTGTTGTTCTTTTTTTATAACTTCTACAATATCTTTTTCTTTTTTTAATTCATATTCTTGTCTTAAATTATTTTGTAATTCATTTAATTCTTTTATTTTTTGTTCTTTTAAGTTTAAATATTCTTTACTATTTAAAACACTATTAGAATATTGTTCTTTAAATTCCTCATAATATTTATTTTTTAAAGTTTCTTTTTCTGCATCTGAAAAATTTGACTTAATTGTAGTTATTATTTCAGTAATTGCACTTGTATTTAAATTTAAAAAATCTTTTAAATCTATATAATCACCTGCTTGTGCATTTTCTTGGATATAAAATTCATAGTTATTGATATCTTTTATTGAAATTTTTATTTTTTTGCTCATAGTACCTCTTTAAAATAATTAAATATTAGAAATTTATTTTTTATATGCTATTAACAATTGATTAAATATATCTGAGATTAAATCATAAGGAATAGCGGAAGCAGGCCCTGCTTCACATATTTGTTCATTTACCATTTTATTTTTTTGTGTTGGTGTTTTTGAACGTTGAACAAAATCTAAACCACCCATACCGCTTTTTGCTTTACGTGCTTTAATCATTTTATTTATGGAGGCAAGTCCTATCATTCGACTGTCTAAATCTCTTCTTAATTTTACTGTTTTATCATCTTTTAATACATAATATTTTTGTCCATCTATTATTTCTATAGTATAAGGAGGTTCTATTTTCCCTTTTTTTAATTCTAGTTTAAAGTTGCTATAAAAATATGTAGCTTTTGTAGTTAGAAAACCATATTTTCCATAACTAGCTTCATTTAAATAATGATTTTCATTATGAAAATCAGTTCTATTTAATATTATATATTTTCACATCATAGATTGTTTTGGATTTTCTATATAAAAGAATTTTGGTTTATAAAATTTAATTAATTCTATTGTATTATTAATACACTTTTCACCTAATCTTTTGATAAATAATTGCACATCTGATTTTAAATTTTTTGTAAAACCTGATTTTAATTGTTCAAACTCTTCCACTGTTCTTTCAATTACTTTTGTTTTATCTTCGTTTAATTTCCAAAAAGGTGTTCCACCACCTTTCATTGTTAAAACACAACTAAAACTTTGGCATAGAGGACTTGCTACAATAATGTCTGGTTTGGGATATTTTTTAAATAATTCCACTATATTATCAGAAGCTAAATCCAATTTATAATGAAATTCTCTTGTAGGTTCAGTGATATCTCATGTATGTACTTCAAATTTTTCCTTTAGTTTAGGATCATTATTAATTGAATTGAAAACTGAGTTTTGTCCACCACCAAATAAATCTCACACTATTATTTTTTTCATTCTATCCTCTTGTATTCTTTTATTAAGTTTTCTAAGTTTTGTATATCTGTATTATTTGTTAAAAAGTTTATAAAAATCTTTATGTCTTTTTTTAATAAAGTTTTTAAATTTATTAACTCATTAATTATTATGTTCGTTAATAAATTATTAGAATCGTTTTGCATTAGTGATTTATGTATTCCTTGATGGCAAATCGAACACAAAGGTATTAAGTTTAATTTAGAATGTATAATTTGTCAGTTTGGTATATCTTTTAATAAATCATAATAATTCAAAAAATAATATTTAGGAATAAGATGATGAATATCAGTGTAATTTAATTCATATTTTTCTAATAATTTTTCATCAATAATTTTTATAGGACATCTATAATCTTTATTTAATGAATAAAACATTGCACACTTATTATTTCAATATTCCCTTATTTCTTTTGTAATGGTTTTCGAAATTATCGGAACATACTTATTTTTTAAATTATCACCATAGGAATTTAATTCCATACTATCAATATCATTAATAAATCTTTTAAAGATTTTTTCATCAAAATTATTATTTACTGTTATATAAAATAAATACTTTATCTTTTGTTTGCTCTGCAAATAATAATTTAAGACTGTATCATTTTCAATATATTGAAAATTGTTCATCAAATGCTTAAAGAAATCAAAAGTAATAAATGAGTTTGAAGATTGTGTACTGAAGTTGTATCCATAAAATGATTTAGAATAAAAGATAAGTGTAATAATTTTGTTATTAATTTTTATAGGAACTATTAATATAGACTGTTCTTTATTTGATGCACATAATAAAAATTTATCATTTCTAATCCTTATTAGAGTTGGATTATTTTTCATGCACATTGATGTAAAGTTTGATTTATATATTTTGTTTATATCAAAATTATTTTTCAATAAATATTCATATATTCTAGTTTTTTTAAAATCAAAGTTCTTTATTTTACAATTATTTAGATTTTCTTGAATTTCTTTATATGATGAATACATGTTCATATACAAACCCCCCTTTATAAAATAGTAAAAACACTTATTAAGTGTTTTAAAAGACAAATAGTGAATAAATTTTCTTGGGTATTGTATGTGAACTGACATAACTTTTATAATATGAACTATTAAATACAATCCCTAAAAACATAAAATATACGTATCAATTAATAAAAAAACCTATACTAAAAAAGAAACCTACTGCTGCACCATATTTAGAATAATTTAAAATTTTGTTTAAATATGTATAAATAATAACTAAAAAAAGAGAAGGTAAAAAAGAAACGAAAACTCCTCTATATATTGACTTATAACTTAATTTAAATGATGGACCTTCTTTAAACAAAAATAAAAAACTAAAAACAAAGAATAAGATAATAAATGATAAATAAGCAAAATCACTCAAACCATAAGATAAAGTCTGATGATTGTTATAAATTGAAGCTTGACTAAATATATATAAGGTAGAAAAAAATCATAATAAAAACGATATTCCTAACACTAAATACAAACCTTTAAGTTTATTTCCTATAAATGTTCCTGTCTTTTTGTGATAATAAATTGTATTAAAAGCAGTAACTAATTTCCCATATCCTCCTGCTGATATATATAAAGAAGGTAATGCAATAACTGAACCAGGAATTCATGAGTATAATTTAAAATTAGAACTAACATCTATTTCATCTAAACTTAAAAAAATCTCACCACCTGGAATAAATTTATTAAAAACAATATTATTAAATAACGATTGAAAAGTGCTATATTGAGTGTTTAATTCTTGTTTTTTAACTAAATTAGAAACTAAGTTTTTAAATGTTGTAATATTATCATTTATAACTAAATTTAAAAAGTTAACAATGAAGATTACAGCAACAAATGAAATTAACATATAAAATGTTATTGATAATCAAATAAAATTATATTGATTTGAATTAAATAATTTAAATATGTTGAGTATTACTCTTTTTCTTTTTATTTTTGCGTTTTCAGTTCTTGATATTATTAAAATATTAGCAAAAATACTAATTATACTTTTGATAAAAAATTCATAGATTTTTTCTAGAAAAACAAAAGGGTTTCTCGGAATTATATTTTCATAATATTCTTTATATATTATCTTAGGAACTTTTCTTTTGGTTATTTTTTTATAACTTAATATTTTATTATTTAAATTTTTCATTTAGTAATTTAATAGCTAAGTCATTTGAAACAATCGGATTTACTTGTCCGTTTGTTTTTTTCATTAAGGTTCCTAAAACAAATTTAACTACTTTTTCTTGTCTTATCGGATATTCAGAAACTAAATTTAAATTATCATTTATAATATGTATTAATAATTCATTAATCAATTTTACATCAGTGATTTGTTTTAAATTATGTTCTTCAAGTAAATTATCAATGTCACCTGAATAATTAACTAATAAAGGTATTAGTTTTTTTAATGATTTTCCTGAGATGACTTCTTTATCTAGTAATTCTATTGATTGAGATATGTGATTAATATTAATTCCTAAATCATAAGCTAATACACCTTTTGCATTTGCTAAAGAAACTATTTCAGCAAAAAATACTTTGGATAATTTTTCTTTATCTAGATAGGGAATGCTATCAAAGTAATCAGCTAATTTTATATCATCTAATAAACTATTAATATAAATTTGCTGAATATTGTTTTTTTTGTATCTTTCTTGTCTTTGTAATGGTAGTTCTTTAATATTAATGGAATTTATGAATTCATCAGACAATTTAATTAAAGGGATGTTTGGTTCTGGAAAATATCTATAATCAACTGTATCAGTTTTTGTTCTCATTACTATATTTTCTTGTTTTTGATCATCAAATCTTTTTGTTTGTTGCAATATAATTTGATCTGTTAGTATTGCTTGACTTTGAATTTTTATCTCGTTTTCAATTGCTTTTTTAATATTTGATAATGAATTCATATTTTTTATTTCAACTTTTGTACCAAACTTTTTAGTTCCGTATGGTCTAAGAGAAATGTTTATATCAGCACGTAATGAACCAGTTTCTAATTTTCCTTCAGAAATATCTAACGATTGAACTATTTTTCTTATCATGTCTACATATGCTATTGCTTCATTTGAACTTCTAATTACTGGTTTTGTTACTATTTCAATTAACGGCACACCTGCTCTATTATAATCTAACATAGTTCCTAGTTCTGTATGATATTGTCTTGCTGTATCTTCTTCTAGATGAATTCTTTCTATTTCAATATTTTTTGTTTGATTATCAACTTGAATTGTAACAATACCATTCTTTCCTATCGGATTAAAATATTGAGTTATTTGGTAACCTTTAGGTAAATCGGGATAAAAATAGTTTTTTCTATCAAAACGTAAAACTGTGTCTATTTCCATATTCAATGCTTTAGCAAAAGATAATGCATGTTTTACAGCTTGTTTATTTACTAAAGGTAAAGTTCCTGGGTAACCCAAATCTATTTGATTTACATTAGTATTTGGTAAGGCACTTAAATTGATTTCTGAACTAGAAAACATTTTTGTTTTTGTATTTAATTCAATATGAATTTCAATTCCTATGATAACTTCAAAATTATTCATTTATTTCTCCTATAATTTCTTCTATATATTCAGCATAACCTAACAATTTTTCATCTGAATATATTTTAGATTCGATTGCTAGTGAGAAAGGCATTTTTTGATATTTTGATAAAGGAATAGTAATTGATGGATTACCAACTAAATTAGCACCAGTTAAGATATAATCCATTACCCCATATTCCTTTAATTCATTAAATTTTGGAGCAATTCCCCCAAATGCTGGAAAAATAATTATGTCATAATCATTATGCAACTTAGTGTAATAATTTTTAATTAATCTTCTTACTTTTTGTGCTTTAAAAAAGATTTCTTCTATATTGTTTGAATATAGAAAATAACTACCTAATGATAATCTTTCTTGAACCATTTTTCCAAAATTATTACTTCTTGTATATAACATTAATTCTTCTCAAGATGAACCGTCAACTCTATTCCCAAAAGAAACACCAGTTAAATTTGATAAATTTGAACTAGCTTCAGAAAATGATAAAACTTGATAAACAGGTTTAATTGTTCTTAAAATATCAATATTAGGTTTTATTTTTTCTATTATTATTCCTTGATCATTTAATTTTTTAAATAATTCATCCATTTTTTGGTTTACATAATCTTCACAAAAATCAGAAAAATCTCACATACCTATTTTTTTAGGTTTAGTTTTAATTACATTAGAAATTTCAATATCTTTAGATGTCATATCTTTTGAGTCTTTACCAAAAACTGCTTGACTTACTAATATACAATCATTAACATTATGAGTAAAATAAGCAACTGTGTCTAAAGAAGAAGCAAAAGCAAATAATCCATATCTACTAATAGCTCCATAAGATGGTTTAAATCCTACTACACCATTATAACTAGCTGGCAATCTTACACTATCTCCTGTATCACTACCTAAAGCAATACCTATGTTTTTAGTAAATGTTGCAACAGAACCAGAAGATGAACCACCAGCATAAAATTCTTGGTTTTTAGGATTTTTTATAATACCAAATGCACTATGTGTTCCTGTTCCCCCTAATGCTAATTCATCAAGGTGAACTTTTGCTATTTTTAAAGCTCCGTTTTCATATAATTTGTTTAGAACCATTGCATTATAATAAGGAGTAAAATTTTCTAATATTTTTGATGAAGCTTTAGTTTTACTTTCTTTTGTTGCATAATTATCTTTGATAGTTAATACAACATTACTTAAAAATTTGTTAGGAATATAATCATTATTTGCATATGGATATAAAAATGATACTGAATTATTATTATCATTTTTTAATTCATTGTATGCTAATTCATAATTTCCTTTATTAATAAATTTTCTCATTACTTTACTACCTTTGTTAAAATTACATAATCATTATTTTTTTGTGGTGCATTATTAATTAACTCAGATTTATTTATTGAATCTAAATTATTTAAATCATCTTCTCTTAAAAAATCTATATAGTATTCTTCATCTATTTTTGACATAGGTTCTATATTTGTTAGGTCTAAATTATCAAATCATTTAATTTCTTTTTCTAGTTTTAATCAATTTTTTAAGATATTATCAACTACTTCTTCTGTTGGCTCAAACATTAATGTTTTTACTATTTTTTTTAATTTTTCTCTTGTTATTTGTTCCATTATAATTCCTATCATTTTGGATGTGAATAAAATTCTAAATTATTAAGATATTTTAACTCACCATCTAAACCATTTAATTTAATGTAATATGAATGTAGCATTAATCTTTCTGCAATTTTACCACCATATTTTTTATCACCATAAATTGGTTTACCTAAGTATTTTAAAGTTAGACGAATTTGATGTTTTCGTCCTGTTTTTAGTTCTGCATACTTTTTATTATTTTCTGTATATAAAAGAGTTTGTGCATATTTACTTTTATCTGTTTTATTTTTAGAAACTTTGATTTTACCTGTTTTATCTTTATAAAAATATAAATCAACTATTTTTCTAGATTCATTAAAATCACTTTTAAAAATATACCTTTTAGTAAAAAGTGATTGAGTATTATTAAATTTTGATACAGTCATATAATTTTTCCCATATAAAATCAATCCACTTGTTTCCTTATCTAATCTTCCTATGTGACTTGGGATAAAACTATCATTATATTTATAATTTAAATATGAAAGCACTTGTAAATCTAAGCAATCATCAGTTCCATGAACCTCAACACCATTTTTTTTATCAATAACTAATAAATTATCATCTTCATATATTATTTTAAAATCAAAAGGTATTTTGCTAAAGTTTGTTATTTTTTTTCAGTCTTTAATACCATAAACTACAACAATGTCATTTTCATTAACTTTATCATCTTTATTGATTTTTCTATTACCATTTATTTTTATGTCCTTTTTTCTGAATAGACTTTCTATTTTACTAATTGGTATATTATTTAAATACTTACAAATAACTTTGAAAATTGTTCTTTGTGAATCATTTTTAGTTGCTTTTATTTCAAACACTTTATACTCCTTTTTATAAAATTTAATTATACATTATTTAAATTAACTAATTTATTATAAGTAAATAAAAAAACGCTATTTTTAAAGGTGGACAAAAAAGTTAACATGGCAATGTTAACTTTTTTTAACACCTTTGAGGGGGTATGCCCCCTCAAAAAAATCAAAAAAGTAGAAGTATGTCAAGGCATTTAAAAGCAGAAGAGTTTTACAAAATATATCAAGAATATAAGAGCACAGGGATACATGGCGCCTTGAAGATGTTGTTTAAAATTTCACCAAAAGTTCAAAATAACAAAAAGAAGAATAATGTTTGAAGAATTAAAAAAATTATTAATCATTATAATTTAGGTATGGAAGATTTATTAGTGACTAAAAGTGGTAATTTACGTAAAAAAGGTCGGGTAGACCAAGAAAAAACAAAGAACCAAATTGGGAAATATTCAATAGGGATGATTTAGTTGAAATTGCAAAAA
>NZ_JNKA01000026.1 GCF_000701865.1 Mycoplasmopsis felis ATCC 23391
GACTGTCATGTTTTTGTATATATCTAGTTTTCAAAGAACTTTTTTTGTTTGCTTGAATATTATAACACTAAAAATTTTTTTCAAAATATTTTTTTTAATTTTTATTCTTTCATTTTAAAATTCGTTAATAACATCTCTTATTATAATTAATAATAAAAAATATTTTAAAAGTTAGCACATAGCTAACTTTTAAAATATTAAACTATACCTTTTAATTTTAAAGTTTTTAGTCCTTTTGCACTAACTCTTAAAGTTACTTTTCTTCCATCTAAAACAACTCTGATTTTTTGTAAGTTAACATTAAATTTTCTTTTTGAAGCATTCATTGCATGAGAACGTGTATTTCCTGTTAATGGACCTACACCTGTTACTTGACATCTTCTAGCCATATATAAACTCCTTAGTTAAGTTACTTACGAATTTTTAATTCTTCAGTAACTTTTTTATATTCTTCAAAATTTGATTCTTTTAGGTGTTTTAATAAAACTTTACGTTGAGCAATTTTTGCTAAAAATCCTCTTCTAGAGTGGTTGTCTTTTGGGTTGTTTAAAAAGTGTGGTTTTAATGATTCGATATCTTCTGTTAATATTGCAATTTGAACAGAAGAATTACCGGTGTCTTTTGAGTTTTTACCGAATTTATTAATTAATTCAGCCTTTCTTGCTTTTGAAACCATAATTTCTCCTTATATTAATTATGTTTTAACCGAGCATAAATAATATTATTTAAACCCAGATTAAAATTTATGTTTGCAAATTATTGCTATAAAATTTTAACAAAAAATAATTATTTACATAATTCTTTTTTAATCTCTAAAATATCTTCTTTGTTTATTGAATCATCATCATTTGTATAAATAAATCTTATTTCTTTGACAATTTCTAAAATTACTTCACTGAATATATTTTCAAATGTATATATTGAAGCATCATCAATTAAACTTATATTGAATCTGTCATTTTTATTTTTATGCATTAATATATTAAAACCGAAATCTTTATAATATAAATTGCAAAAATATATGCCAGAAGGAATATTAATTAAGTTACTTGGATAAATTATTTGATTCTTATTTAATTCACATGTTAAATAATAATTAAAAGGACAAATACTATTTATGAAATTAAAATGTCCGTTATATAAGGCTTCTCTAATTAGTTTAGTACTTATTTTTACATCATTAATTTTGTAAATATCAGAAATATAAACATTGGAGTTTTTTAAAATATTCTTTATATCATCAGAGGTTCATTTCCCTTGATATCCAAATTTAAAGTCTTTACCTACACTTATATTAATTGATTTATTTTGTGATAATTTTGCTAAAAATTCATTTCCAGTTAAGTTTTTTATTCTTGAAAAATTTAATTCAACTATTCCATCTATATCTAATTCACCAAAAGTATGATATCTATCAATATCATTCATATAAATATTATTATCGTACTTAATTGGATAATCATTCATAGTAAAAGTGACTATAAACTTTCTTCCTACTTTATCTTTAATTTGCTTATATAGTTGGTAATGTCCAAGATGAAAACTTTCAAAAGAACCTATTATAAATGAATCATTTTCTTGGGTAATGAATTCATCAAAATCATAAATTATTAAATCGTTCATTAAATTAATTTTAATTCTTTTAATTTAAAAAATGCTCCATCATATTCACAATCCATTGCTACTTCTTTTGCAACACTTTTTATTTTTTCGTTAGCTCTTTGCATTGCAATACCATAATATGCATCACGAATCATTTCAAAATCATTAGAACTATCACCAAAAGCAATTAAATTATCCATTGATAAGTTTAAATGTGAACATAAGTTTTTTAATGTTGATGATTTATTTACATTCATAGGAGTTATAAAAAAACCACCTGACCATCTTGCAGAAATCTCCATTTTAAAGTTATTTTCTTTAATATAAGTTTCCATTTTATCCAATAAGTCTCTTACATTTGTTGTATTTATTGTAATGATATATAAATCAGTATTGCTTAGTAATGCTTCATCATAATTTTTATAATTTTCTTCAAATGGTTTAATAAATCAAGAGTTTAAAGGGGTTTGTGGTGACTTATAAACTTTATTAAAATCAGTTATTAAAAATCCTTTTATTTCACTTGAAAATGAGTCATATAATTTTACTACTTCATCTTTATTTAAAGTATTTTTAAAAAGAAATTTCTTATTTTGGTTATCTCAAACAAAAGAACCATTAGCACCTATAAAATAATCAACAGGGTCAAGCTGGTCTAAAAAATCACCAATTGTAGCAAATTCTCTAGCAGTAGAAATAACTGTTGTTATACCATTATTTTTTAATAAACCAAACATTTTTCTTGTATTGTTTGAAAATTTCAAACTGCCGTTTGGTAAAATAGTTCCATCAACATCGAATGCTGCAATTTTTATTATATCTTTAAGTTGTTTCATACTAACCTTTCATTAAATACTTTTTTTGGATAAAAAATATTATCTTTAACTATTCCAACACAACAAACTTCTTTTGTTATTGGATTTAATAAGAAAACTAATTCATTTTTAGTTTTTATTTTAATACTTTGTCCGTTCATTATTATTTTTGCTTGTACTTTATTTATAAAATACATTTCAACATCAAATAAATCATTTAAAGAAATTGCTTGATATTCTTTTTCTTTTAAATCATCAAGCAAAACATTTCCAACACCCGTTCTTTTTAAAGAACTCATGGTACTTACTGTGTTTAGTTCTAGAGAAATATCATATAATAAAGTTCTTATATATGTTCCTTCTGATACATTAAATTTAATAATATATTCTTGTTTTTCATAATCAAAATTTAATAATTCATATTCTAAAACTTTGATTTTTTGTTCTTTGATTGAAAATTCTTTATTTTCCCTTGCTAAATCATATGCTCTTTGACCATTTATTTTTTTAGCACTATATTTAGGAGGTATTTGTGTAGTTCTAGAACATACTAATTCAATTGCTTTTTTGAGTTGTTCTATAGACACTTTTTTGTTTTCTTGATAAGTTAAATTACCTGTTATATCTAGAGTTTCTGAGTTTCAATGCAATTTAGAAGTTGCAATATAGACCTTGTTTTTATTTGATATATACTCTAATAACTTTGTATCATAATCTGTTGCAATTATCATTAAACCAGATGCTAAAGGATCTAAAATACCGGTATGTCCTACTTTATTAACTTTTAGTTCTTTACCTAGCTGTCTAATTGTTTGATTAGAAAATGCATTAATTTCTTTGTGGTATTTATAAAACATATTATTATTAGTTTAACATTTTATAAATTTTATTTTACTACAATAAAATAAAAAAATTAAAATGTTATAATAAGCACAATTATGACAAACAATATTAATATTAAACAACCGATTATAATTTTTTCAGGACCAAGCGGAGTTGGAAAAGGTACTATTGAAAAACTTTTATTTAATTTTAAGGAGTTAAATTTAGCTTTATCATGTTCTGCAACCACAAGAAAACCGAGACCTGGTGAAATAAATGGTAAAGACTATCATTTTTTAGATGTTGATACATTTAGAGATAAAATTAAAAAATATAAATTTATAGAATTTTCTTATCATCTAAATAACTATTATGGAACTTTGTATTCTGAGTTAGAAAAAATACATCAAAATAAACAAGTACCAATTTTAGAAATAGAAACAACTGGTGCAAAACAAATAATAAGTAAATTTTCTGTCCAAGAATTACAAGAAAAATATAATCTGATTACAATTTTTGTTTGTCCTCCTTCTATTGAAGATTTAAAATCTCGAATTATTGCAAGAGGTTCAGAAGATAATGAAACCCTAAAAGATAGATTAAAAAAAGCTGAAACTGAATTAATGGATTCAATAATTTTTAAATATCGTATTACTAATGACTTACCAGAAAGAGCTGCTCAAGAAATAAGAAATATATTACACAATGAATTAGGAATAAAAAATTAGTTTTTGCTAATTTATTTTTTAATATGGAATTAGACAAAAATAACATTTTAAAAAATTCTGAAGTTTATAAAAATTATGAAATTATAAAAAACTTGGGGAAAGGTGGAATGTCCTATGTTTTTTTAATAAAAAATATAAAGGCTAATAAATTATATACACTTAAATATCGTAATTTAGATCATAACGAAAACAATAAAACTAAGTTCTTTGATGAAATACAAATATTAAAAGAATTAAATATAAGAAATATTCCACAAATAATTGAATATGTCTTTAATGACAATGAACAATTTTTTATATTTGATTATATAGAAGGTATATCATTAAGTCAGTATATTCACAAAAATACAAATATAAATATTGATTTAGCAAATCATTTTATGCTTCAACTATTAAAAATAATAAATAATTTGCATAAAAATAAAATTATTCATAGAGATATAAAGAGTCAAAATATTTTAATTTCAAAAAATTATGAATTACATTTAATTGATTTTGGTATTTCAATGCATAATGGAAGTAAAATAACTTCAAATACTAAAATAAATTGTTCTCCTTATTATGCAGCTCCTGAATATAGTAATCAAGAAATAGTTATTTCTCCCTCTCTCGATATATATGCATTAGGTATTTTGTATTTTGAATTATTAACTGGATTTTTACCTTTTCAAGGTAAAAATGAAATAGAAACTATTTTAATGCATATTGAAAACGAATTTCCTAATATAAAAAAAATTAATAAAGAAATACCTGATTCGATTCTTTATATAATAAACAAAGCTACACAAAAACTTCCGAACAATAGATATAAAAATATAAATGAATTTTATGAAGATATTTCCAATTCATTACAAATAAAAAATAATGCTTATAGAGTTAGTTATGATAATAAAAAAATAAGAAGTGTTTCTAAATTAATTTGAATTATTTTTACATTAATTTTATTACTATTAATTTTTTTATTAACATTTATCATCATATTTAAAGTAAAAGGTATTATATAATGGAACAAATATATAAAATTTTTTCAATAGTATCAGGAAGATACTTAATTAAAAATAATGAAAATGAACAATGAGTTTATGCAGCAGGTAAGCTAAGATATCAAGAACAAAATCCTTTAGTTGGTGATGATATAATCTTAGAAAATAATACTATAACTAAAATATTAGACAGAAAAAATAGTTTTATTAGACCTAAAGTAGCAAATATTGATCAAATATTTATTTTTATGTCTATTAAAGAACCAAATTTTCTATCATATTTAGTTGATAAATATATGTCTATTATAGAAAACAAAAAAATTATTCCTATATTATGCATAACTAAAACTGATTTAGATACAAATCAAGCAAAAGAATGAGAAACTCAATACAAAAATATGGGGTATGAAGTTGTTTTAATAAATAATGAAAATCCTTCATATATTCAAAAAATAAATAAATTAATGACTAATAAATATAGTGTTTTTATGGGTCAAAGTGGTGTTGGTAAAACTACTACCTTAAATATCTTAGGAAATTTAAATTATCAAACTCAAGAAATATCTAAATCACTTGGTCGAGGAAAACATACTACAAGGACAACATATATAACTAAAATTAATCAAGGTTGATTAATTGATACACCTGGATTTTCTTCTTTTGATTTAAATATTTCTAAATTAGAATTAGCTCAAAGTTTTAAAGTATTTAATGAATTATCAAAATTATGTAAATTTAGAAGTTGTTTACATTTAGAAGAAGAAACCAAAGATTGTGCTATTAAGCAAAAGATTGATACAAAGGAAATTCCTTTGTTTAGATATCAAAATTATGTAAAATTACTTACAGAAATACAAAATGAAAGGAAATAAAATTCTTATGAAAAAATTTGTAACTCCCAGTTTGTTAAATGTTAAACCTGAAGATAGATTAGAATTAGCAAATACACTAATTGATGCAGGAATAAGTTGAATTCATTATGATGTAATGGATGGTGAATTTGTACCAAATACAGCAATTACAGTTCAAGAAATAGAAAATATATCAAAAAACGGAGAAAAACACCTTAAGGATGCTCACTTAATGGTGACCAATCCATATGATTATGTAGAAAAATTATCTGATATTGTAGATATCATTACCTTCCACTATGAAGCAATACAAGATAATTTTGATAAATTTGAACAATTCTTAAATAATACACAACACGATTTAAAAATTGGTTTAGCTATAAAACCAGATACTTCTGTTGAACAAATTGAAAAATTTTTAGATAAACTTGCATTAGTTTTAGTTATGTCAGTTGAACCAGGGCAAGGTGGACAAAAATTTATGCCAATTGCACTTGAAAAAATAAGAAAATTAAAATTAATCAGACAAAGAGATTCTCTAACTTTCTTAATTCAAGTAGATGGTGGAATCAATGATCAAACTGGACCAGAATGTTTTAAAAAAGGTGCAGATGCTTGTGTTGCAGGAACTTTCCTTGTGTCAAATCCAACAAAAGAAAGAATAGAAAGTATTTTCGGTAATAAATAAAATATTAAATTTAAATCAGTATTATTTAATACTGATTTTTATATAATATAAATAAGTTTAAATTTTATAAATTTAAAACAGTTAAAGGAGCTGAATGTTAGATATTAAATATATTTTAAATAATGAAAATGAAGTTAAGGAAAAATTAAGAAACAGAGGGTTTAACATTAATATATATAATGAATTTGTTGAATTAGCAAAAAAACGTGGACAAATGATGTTCAATGCTCAAAATAAAAAAGCTGAGTTAACTCAATTATCTAAATCTTTTCAAACTTATAAAAATGATTTACAAAAAATAAATGAAATTAAAGAGCAAATTAAAATAATTAAAGAGCAAGAAGCATCATTAAACAAGGAAGCAGATTTACTAAATCAAAAAATTAATGAAATTCTCATATCTATCCCTAATTTACCACTAAACGAAATTCCAGTAGGAGAAAACGAAAATGAAAATCAAGTAATTTTTGAAAAACCTAATTTAGGTAGAGGGTTAGTTTCAAATGTCTTACCTCATTATGAAATAGCACAAAAACTTGATATTATCGATTTTGATAGAGCTACCAAGTTATCTGGTTCTAGATATATAATTTATAAAAAACAAGGGTCAAAATTAGTTAGAGCTTTGATTAATTTTATGTTAGACTTACATATTTCAAAAGGTTATACAGAATTTCATACCCCTGTTATTGTTAAAGATAATATTTTATTTGGTACTGGTCAATTACCTAAATTCAAAGAAGACTTATATAAAATTAATGATTCGAATGAATATTTAATTCCTACTGCCGAAGTTACATTAACTAATTATCATAATAATGAAATAGTTGATTTAAATTTACCATTTAAAGCAACGTCATACACTGAGTGTTTTAGATCAGAAGCTGGAAGTTCCGGAAAAGATACTAAAGGTATTTTAAGACAGCATCAATTCAAAAAAATAGAATTAGTTAAAATTACAAATAAAGAGGATTCTATTAAAGAATATGAATTAATGGTCCAAGATGCTCAAGATGTTTTAGAAAAATTAGAAATTCCATACCGTAGTCTTCTTTTGTGTACTGGTGATATGGGATTCTCTGCGCAAAAAACTATTGACTTGGAATTATGATTACCTTCAGAACAACGTTATAGAGAAGTATCAAGCATTAGTTATGTTGGAGATTTTCAAGCTCGTAGAGCAATGATTAGATATAGAAATAATGAAGGTAAAACAGAATATGCATATACAATGAATGGATCTGGTTTAGCTGTAGATAGAGTTATAGCTGCTATTTTAGAAATATATCAAAATCAAGACGGAAGTATTTCAATACCAAAAGTTTTAATACCATATATGAATGGAGTAAAAGAAATTAAATAATGAATAAAAATAATTGAGTTTTTGCTTTTGATTTAGATGGTACTTTATTACAAAGAAATAATAAAGCAAATGAATATACTTTAGATGTATTAAAAAAATCTAAAGAAAGTGGAAATATTAATATAGTAGCAACTGGTAGAGGGGTAGCTAAAACATTACCTTTGTTAGAATCTAAAGCAATTGACCATATGGATTATTTAGTATGTTCAAATGGTACTGTAATTTATGATGTAAAAAATCAAAAATCTATTACATTAAACTATTTAGATAAAAATGTTTTTGACATAATGAAAAATATTGCCCAAGAAAAGAATTTAATAATTGCAATAGATACAAATTCAGTCAATGCAACTTCATTACCAAATAATAAATTACCAGAATGATTAAATGATGTAGATATAATGGATATGAATATCCTAAATTTAATGTCTTTAGATGAACTATCAACTTTAGTTCATCATCCAGATACTAAATTAACACAAATTGCATTTAGAAATCCGTTAAAAGATGCTATCAATAATACTGAACTAGTAAGAACATTAATTAGTAATTATCCATCGGAAGTTTATTTAACAAATTCTATTTATACAGATGTAAATCCTAAAAATACTTCTAAATACAATGCAGTTAAATATATTCTAGATTTATTAAATAAAACTAATGAAAACTTAATTTCTTTTGGTGATAGCGGGAATGATTTAGAATTAATCAAAAATTCTAAAATAGGAATTGCTATGGGAAATGCTACAAATGATGCAAAAAGTATCGCAAAGTACATAATTAGCGATCATAATTCAGATACTATCGGAAAATTCATTCAAAAAGTCTTAGACAATAAAATTAATTTAGATTAAATAAACAGAAAACAAGTTTAAAAACCTTGTTTTCTGTTTTTATATTATATTTTGCTTTAATCTCATTATTAATAATTTAAAATATAAATAATTTAATAATAAGGAGAAAAATATGGAAAATAAATCAGAATTATTAAAAAAATTTAAAGATTTATTAGATGAAATTTCATCTAAACAATTAAACAAAGACCAAAAAGAATTAGCATATGAAATATTATCTAAATTTCCTGATAATAAATTGGAATACGTATTCCAATTTATCTGTCAAAGAATCAAAACAGGATTTAGATTTGATATAGCTCCAGAAGCTAATTCGAAAGTAATTGGTATCTTACAAAAAGATCAATCAATGAGTTTTGAATTAAATCCAAATAGATCAAATCAAAACTCATTGATTATAAGTGAAAATTATGATGCATTAAAGAATTTAATAGTAATCGAGAGAGAGAGAGAGAGCAGGGTTAGAATATAAATATGATTTAATCTATATCGATCCTCCTTATAATACTGAATCATCAAAAGATGATGGAAATTCAATTGCAGATGATAAAGAAACTATCAAAGCAAATAAATTTATTTATCGTGATAAATATTCTCGTAATGGTTGATTAAACTTAATGAACGAACGTTTAAGATTAGCAAGACAACTTCTCAAAGATGATGGAGTTATTTTTGTATCAATTGATGATGCAGAACAAGCATATTTAAAAGTATTAATGGATGAAATTTTTGGTGAAGAAAATTTTGTTGCTAATATTAACTGAACCAAAAAGAGAGGTCCCGGAGGAAATACATCATTTAATTATTCTATTGTTAAAAATACTGAATACATATTAGTTTATGCAAAAAACATTGAAAATAAAGTTTTCAATTACATTAAACATGACGAACAAAATTTAAAAAAATTAGGTTATGTTAATAAAGATGAATATTTTGAAGAAAGAGGTTATTATAAACTAACTGATCTCCACCGTCCTTCTTCAACAGGTAGTTTTCAATATGCAGAATCATTGGATTATTTAGTTGATGCACCAGATGGTACTAAATTTAAATTATATACAAATATTATTAAGCCTAAGTCTGCCTGTTATACTTGAGGGTATGAAACTTATTTAAAAGGGAAAGAATTAGGTTTTATAGAGTGTGTTAAAAATAATGATGGATATTGAGTTGCAAAACGTAAACAATATCAATTCGTAAAGTTCAATCCTAAAACAAAAGAAATTGTTAAAATTGAAGCTGGACAACCTTATGAAAATATTATTGATACATTTTATTCTCAAGAAGGTGGAGCAGATATAATTAATATTTTTAAAGATAAAAATAAATTTGATTTTCCTAAACCTACTAATTTAATTAAATACATTATAAATATGGGTTCATATAACAAAAACTCCCGTATCCTTGATTTCTTTGCTGGAAGTGGAACAACTGGTCATGCTGTGTTAGATTTAAATAAAGAAGATGGTGGAAATCGAACTTTTACATTAATTACTAATAATGAAAATAATATAGCACAAAATATAACATATGAACGTTTATATCGAATTAATCAAGGAAAAGGTACAGAAAATCAAGCTTTTCCTTGATTAAAAAATAATGAACCTTATTTAAATAATTTAAATGTATATAAAATGAATTATTATAATGTTGATTTATTTAATAACCAAAAGAATGTTGATCAATTAATTCAGTTATTAACTGAATTATTAATAGATTTTGGATTAAATAAAGAGCAAATCCAAAATCTTAAAGAAATAGATTTATTAACTGATTTAAGTTCATTAAAACCTCTGATAAAGGATGAAGATGGAACTAACTAAAGCACAAAATTCAGCAGTCTCTAAATTAGTTGATTTTACTTGAAATAAATTAATTACTCATAAAAAAGATTCATTATATTTCAAAGCACCAACTGGTTCTGGAAAAACCTTTATGATCTTAAATTACATTGATAAATTAATTGATTTATCTAAATATGAAAATAACTTAAATTTAGTTTTTGTTATTGCTACATTATCATCTGCTGAATTACCTAAACAAATGGAAGAAAGTTTTTTAGAATA
>NZ_JNKA01000027.1 GCF_000701865.1 Mycoplasmopsis felis ATCC 23391
CAGCATTTGGATTTTTATCTAAAAGTTTTTGTAGATTTCCTAAACTAAATAATCTTGTGGGATTTGTTCCATAACCATTACCATATCCAACGTATTTATAAACAACGCCTTTCTTTGTTCCTCATACATTAAACAAAACTAAATTATTACTCTTTTCCTTCATATTAATATTATAACATAATTGTAAATAAATGTAAATATAAAATTAAAAAAATTTTTGAAATACACTATATATTTATATATAAATATATAGTGAGAGTTAAAATTTAGAGTATTTTGTTTGTTTTTTTATACACAAGTGGGAAACACGGGCTAAAAAATAACATAAATAAGTGGAAGTTAGACGGAAAATATGGTGGTTATTATAAAGCATGAGAATATGTTAAAAAAGGTATACCTAGTGTTTTAACTACCGCTTTAGGCGATGGATACGGACACTCTTATTTAGTTTATGGATATGATGATAATTCTGATATGTTTTTAGTTTCAGAATGTTTTCCAAACAAGTCATATACTACAACTTTGTATTCTTATTGAAACTTTGCTTGAGGTTCACATTTCTTTACAATAGAATCTACTAAAGAAAATAAAAGTTTAAAAAAATTGTTTAGTTATAAAAATAAATTATATGACGGCAAGGAAATAACCAAAATAGTAGAAGAGGTAAAATAATGAAAAAAATAGGAATCACTACTTTTGTTGCTTTATTTCTAATAATTATCTCGTTTGCTATTTTTATGCCATTGTATGTTTTTGTTTTTTTTCCAAACGAAAAACCTATATTTTTCCAATTCATAAGATATAAACCAAGAATTTATGGATTTACTGCTTTATCAACTTTTTTAGTAAATTTTTTTAGTATTGTTTTATCTAGTACAGGAGTGTATATAATTGGTTTTCTATATTTATGAATAATAAATAGAAATAAGTTTTTTCACTCTTTGTTTCCTATTTTCTTTTTAGCAAAACTAAAAACAAGAAAATTTAATATAAATAATAAAAGTAAAAAAATTTTAATTTATATAGTTAAACTTTTTTTCATTTCTTTTTGAATAGTATTTTTAGGAAATGATAGTTTTTGAATGGTGTCAAAATATAATACCTACAACACACCAAGCACTCTATATTGATACATTGTTTTAACTTTAATTAATTTAATTAATTTTAATATATTCTTTCTGTATTTATTATTTATTCAAAATAAAACATTTAACTTAAAAAAGTTAAAAAGAAAAACAAAATAAAATGATAACTACTATAAAATGTTTGAATATTCTATTTTTTCATTTTATGAGTTTATTATTATAATTAATATATTAATAATCAGGAGATTATATGGATAAAAATTTTGAAAATCAAAGAATGATAGAAAAAATAATAAACGAATCATTAGATAAAATAATGTCAGAAAGATTTGGAAGGTATGCTAAATATGTAATTCAACAAAGAGCCCTCCCAGATATCAGAGATGGTCTAAAACCAGTTCAACGAAGAATTCTTTATTCTATGTATGACTTAGGTTTAGAATATGATAAACCATATAAAAAATCAGCAAGAGTAGTTGGTGATGTTATCGGTAAATATCATCCACATGGAGATAGTTCTGTTTATGAAGCAATGGTAAATTTAAGTCAATGATGAAAATCTAATATTCCTTTATTAGATATGCACGGTAATATTGGTTCATTAGATAATGATCCAGCAGCTGCTATGAGGTATACAGAAGTAAGAATGTCAAGAGTTTGTCAGTATATTCTTAGTGAGTTAAAGAAAAACACTGTAGTTTTTGTTCCAAACTTTGATGACAGTGAAAAAGAACCAACTGTATTACCTTCTATTTTTCCTACTTTATTAGTGAATGGTGCAATGGGTATTGCAGTTGGTATTGCAACTGACTTGCCTCCGCACAACTTAGGTGAAATCATAGATGGAACTATTGCTAAAATAAAAAAACCAAATTTGAGTAATACTGAGTTAAATAAATATATTAAAGGTCCTGATTTTCCTACCGGCGGAATAATTAAAGGGACAAAAGGAATTATAGAAGCATTTGAATTTGGAAATAATTCAAAAGAAAGAATTCATTTATATAGTAAATGCTTTTTATATACTAAAGGTAATCAAAAATTTATTGAAATTACTGAAATACCCTATGGGATTAGTAAGTCATCTTTAGTATATGAAATTGACCTATTAATTAATGAAGGTAAATTAGATGGTGTTTTAGAAATAAAAGACCAATCAGATCGAAATGGTATCAAGATTGTAATAACAATGAATAATTCTGTAAATGAAAACAGTATATTATCATATTTATATCAAAAAACTAAATTAAAAATTACTTATTCATATAACAATACTGTTATAAAAAACAATCAACCTAAACTTTTGAATTTAAATCAAATGATTTCAAGTTATGTAGAACATGTGAGAGATATAAAAACTAAAACTATTATTTTTGATTTGGAAAAAAATAAATTACGTTTAGAAATAGTTTTAGGATTTATTAAGGTGTCTGAAATAACAGATGAAGTAATTAGAATTATTAGGCAATCAACAGAATCTAAAGCGGGTGTTATTAGAGACTTAATGAAGCACTTTGATTTTAGTCAAATTCAATCAACTGCTATTGCTGAATTAAGATTATACCGTTTAAGCAAAACAGATAAAGAAGCATATTTAAAAGAAAAAGAAGAATTAGAAAAAGAAATCCAAAGATTAGAAGAATTATTAATCAATCCAAATAAATTTAATCAATATATTATTAATCAACTTGAGGAAATTAAAAAATTATTCGGCAGTCCAAGAAAAACACTAATTGAAGAAACTGAATTTGAATTTAATCATAAGGAAACAGATTTAATTAAAGAAGAAGAAGTTTATATTTCATTTACTAAAAATGGTTATATCAAAAGATTTAATGAAAAAACTTTTGAATCTAATAATTTAACTAACTATCATTTTAAAGAAGGTGATGAACTATTAGGTATAGCAAAAATGAATACTATGAATTACTTATTAGTGTTTACTTCTTTTGGTAATTATTCAATTATTCCGGTTCATAAATTAACAGAAAATAGATGAAAAGATTTAGGTACATATTATAAAGACTTATATGATTTCAAAAGTGAAGAAAAAATCATTTCTTTTATCGAAATTAAGGATTTTAATAAAGATTTATTTATAGTAATTGGTACTAAAAATGGTTATTTTAAACGTATTAAATTAGCTGACTTATGAGTTCAAAGGTTAAATAAATCATATTCATTTATGCAATTAACAGATAATGATATTGTAATTGGTGTTTATTTGTCTAATAATCAAAATAATATTGTTATATTAACAGAACAAGGACTTATAACTAATTATTCAGAATTAGATATTAATTTATATGGAACTAAGGCAAAAGGAATCAAAGGAATATATTTATCGTTAAATGATAAAGTTAAATCATTTACAATTAATTCGAAAAATAAAGACCTTTTATTTATATGTGATAATAAACAAATAATTAAAGTAAAACAATCTAAAATACCCCAAATAGCAAAGAATATTAAAGGTAAAAAAATAAATGAGTTAAAAGAATATAAAGTCATTTCTGATTTATATACTTTAAACAAAAATAATTCTTATTTCATATACAATAATGAAATTAATCTTAATAATAATTTATATGATTTAATTACAAAAGAAGAAAAATTATCATATACAAAAATAAAATCAATTTCATTCAATAAAATCCAAAAAGAATTTGAATTAAATCCATTAACTGATTTTGATGTAAAAACTATAAAAGAACATAATAAATACTTTGAAGATGTGCAAGCTAATTTGAAAGAAAAAGATGACAATGTAGATGAATTATTAAAAAAACTTGACAAATTACTGGGTAAAAATTAAATAATTAGTTTTATTGAACTAATAATTTTTACTAAAAAATAAAAGAGATTGTTTTAAAATATAAAAAGAAAGTTTGGTTTATGAAAAATTAAATCAAATAAATATTCATAAAGGAGAAAAATGAAAAAAATATTATTTATTGTTGGTTCACTAAGACAAAACTCATTTAATAAACAATTATCTGAATTTGTTGCTAAAGAACTAAAAGGAAAAGCAGAAGTGTCATATTTAGATTATAGTAAACTTCCATTAATGAATCAGGATATTGAAAGAGATGACTTACAAGTTATTCAAGAAATCAGAAAACAAATTAAAGAAGCAGATTTATTATGAGTATTTAGTCCTATTTATAACAAAAATATGCCAGGTGGTTTAAAAAACTTATTTGATTGATTAAGTAGATCTCTTGATAAAAACAACCCTAAAGGAGAATCTGCTATTCATAATAAAAAAGTCACTGTTTCTTCTGTTGGTGCTGGTGGGTTTGATTATTTATTTAATAGTTTTAAAGAATTATTAAAATTCATTAGAACAAATGTTGTTGGTGAATTTAGTGATATACCAATAAACCCAGAAGCTTGAAATACAGGAAATATAACTTTAAGTCCTGAAAGTATTCACAAAATAGAAAAACAAATTAGTGCAGTTTTAGAAAATTAAATATGAATAATATCTAAGGATATAAATTAAAAAAAAGATTAGTTGTTTATTAACTAATCTTTTTTAACTGTAATTTCATAATTTATTGTTTCTTCTGAAATAACAAGTTTTTCATCTGTTTTATCATTTGGATTTCTTCAGTAATAAACTAACTTAACAGGGATTGTTAAAACATTAGAAGAACTACTATATGTAGCAGATAAATTACCATTAGGCTTTGGTGATGAACCAATAACTTTTGATGGTTCTTTAACATTCGATAAAAATACATTTAATGCACTTAGTAAGTCCGATTTAACATCAAATATAAATTCCTTATCTGCTTTATATGTATCAGATAGTTGAAAGTTTTTATAATCAAAATTTAAGAACACAGTATTTGATTTTACTAATTTGGCGTTTAGTTTACTTTTATATGATTCGTTAGAAAAATCAAATTTAACTAAATCATTACCATATGCTTTGACTAAAGCAAATTTAATTTGAACATCATCTGAATTCATAACTTCTTGTTTTAAGTTATTTAAGAATTCTTTTTTTAATTCATTTGTATTAGCGTTTTGAAATGCAGTTTTTAAATTTTGTTTTGTTGATTCATTTGTTAACAAATTAACAACAGATTCAAACGCAGAAATATTAAGTTCTGTTTGAATTGAAGTTGATAGTGTTGATGATTCAACATTATTGTCTGCAGTTACTGTTCCAGATACTTCTACTGTTGTTTTTGATTTTTTAGGTTCTGTTTGTTTGCAAGCAATAGTAGATATAGGTAAAAGTGATGCAAAACCTATCATAAATAAATATTTAATTTTGTTTAATTTCATAAAAATTATTCCTTTTTTAAAGTTTAAATTCAATACTAAATAAATTTAGTATTGTTTCTAATGATACCATTAAATAAGTTAAAATAAAACTGTTTTTTTTAAATTAATGAATTTATGTTTGAAGGATTTATTAATAAAAAGCATTGTTTAATAATACTAAAAACTAAAATATTATATTTTAAACCAAAAAGTTTCATTAATGAATGAAAATATAGGTTCTAAATCAAATAGAAAACCTTTTAGGTGTATTAAATTATTTGAATCTAAAAAATAAATTTCTTGATTATTTAGAAATCATTTTCTTTATTAATTTCATTAATATTAATAATAATGAAAAAATATTTAAAAATTATTTTGAATTATTTAAATTTAGTGTATTATATTATCAGTGCCAATAGCAAGAGGGATCACCTGATACCATTCCGAACTCAGTAGTTAAGCCTCTTTACGCCGACGATAGCCTAAAGGTGAAAATAGGAAGGTGCTTTTTTTATAAGTTAAATAAAAAAATAAAATATTTTGTTATTTTTTAAAAACTATGTTATAATAATAAAGCAAAAAACAAGTGCGAGTATAGTTTAATGGCAGAACTTCAGCCTTCCAAGCTGACTATGAGGGTTCGATTCCCTTTACTCGCTCCATTTCATTTTATATGACCAAAAACAAGTAATTGCTTGTTTTTTATTTTTACTTTATTTCTCTGCTTTAATAATATAAGTGATCAAAAAATACAATCATTACTGATTGTATTTTTAATTAATTATTATAAGTTAGCAAAGTAAACTACTGTTCTAACTAATTGAGAAACGTATGACATTTCATTGTCATATCATGAGAACAATTTATATAAGTTTCCATCTGCTGTTGGTTTAACAGAAGTTAAAGCAGAATCGAAGATAGAACCATATGTAGAGTTAATAATATCTGAAGAAACGATTTCTTCTGTTTCATATTTCATTGTTTCATTTGCTGCTTTTTGCATTGCTGCATTTAATTCTTCAACTGTTGGTTGTTTTTTTAAGAATACAGTTAAATCAACTAAAGAACCTGTTAAAACTGGAACTCTAACTGCAACACCATCTAATTTTCCTGATGCTTGAGGAACAACTAGACCGATTGCTTTTGCTGCACCTGTTGATGTTGGAACCATATTTGAAGCTGCTGCACGTGCTCTACGTAAATCTTTATGTGGAGCATCTTGTAATCTTTGGTCTCCTGTGTAAGCATGAATTGTTGTCATGTATCCTGATTTTAAACCAAAATTATCAACTAATACTTTTACCATTGGAGCTAATGAGTTTGTTGTACATGATGCTGCTGAAATTAAAACATCTTCTTTTGTTAAAACATCGTGGTTTACATTGTAAACGATTGTTTTAACATCTTTGTCTGACGGAGCAGAAACAACAACTTTTTTAGCTCCTGCTTTTAAGTGTTTTTCAGCACCTTCTCTTTTTGTAAAGAATCCTGTTGATTCAACAACTAAGTCAATTCCTAATTGACCTCATGGTAAGTTTTCTGGATCTCTTTCTGCAAAAACTTTGATTTCTTTTCCATTTACTACAATGGCACCATCTTTTGCTGATACTTCTGCTTTTAATTGACCAAAAGCAGTATCGAATTTTAATAAATGAGCTAATGTTTTAGCATCTGTTAAGTCATTTACTGCTACAACTTCTAAATTTGAATTTGATTCAAATAATCTACGGAAGAATAATCTACCAATTCTTCCAAAACCATTTATTGCTACTTTTTTCATTTAATACCTTTCTGATTTAATATATATTATTTAATATAGCTTTTATATTATAAACTTTTTATTTTTTTAATAAATTATAATTTTTTTAATAATTACAAAACTTGGAAACATTTCTAATTTGAAATGTAATTCTTTATTATAAATTAAATGTAATTAAAATTCAATTTTTAATTTAAAATTATATTATTATGATTGAAGTTAAGAATATTGTTTTTAGTTATAAACCAGGAACACAAAAACCAGCTTTAAATAATGTGAGTTTTACAATAAAAAAAGGAGAATATGTTGCTATTTTAGGACATAATGGTAGTGGTAAAAGCACATTATCTAAGGTATTAGTTGGTTTATTGAAACCACAAGAAGGTTCTATTTTTATTGATAATATAGAATATCACAGAAGTACTTTATTAGAAATTAGAAAAAAAATAGGGATAATATTTCAAAATCCAGATAATCAATTTATCGGTTCATCAGTTGAAGATGATATAGCATTTGGTTTAGAAAACAGAAAAATACCTAGTAATTTAATGAAAGATATTATCTTGAAATGTGCAACTAGAGTAGGAATGGAAAAACACCTTGAAAGAGAACCTGAAAGTTTATCAGGAGGACAAAAACAAAGGGTTGCCATAGCTTCAATACTAGCATTAAATCCTGATGTTATTATATTTGATGAAGTTACATCAATGTTAGATCCAAAAGGTAAAAATGATATTCTTAATTTAATTAAAGAAATTAGAGATAATAGAGAAAAAACACTAATATCAATTACACATAATATGGATGAAGCAATACTTGCTGATAAATGTTTGGTATTTTCTAATGGACAATTAATTGCAGATGGTTCACCACAAGAAATTTTAAACAACAAAGAAATAATCGAATTAGCAAAAATAGATTCACCTTTTATATACAAATTAAGCGAAAATTTAAAAGGAATAAATCCAACATACAATGAACAGGAGTTAATTGATCAAATATGCAAATTAAAATAAATCATATCGGTCATATTTTTAATAGAAAAACACCTTGAGAATTTCATGGACTAAAAGATGTAAATTTAGAAATATCTGAAAATGAATATATAGGAATCATAGGTTCTACAGGTTCTGGTAAAACTACATTAATAGAACATTTAAATGTTCTATTAAATCCTACTTTTGGTTCAATCGAATGAATTTTCAATGCAGATATTTATAATAAGAAAACTAAAAAAATAGAGAATACTAATCTTCATATTACAAATGATTCTAAAAATTCTAAGAAGTTAAAGAATATTATTGATATAAGAAAAAAAATTGGGGTTGTCTTTCAATTTGCTGAATATCAATTGTTTAAAAATACAATAAGAGAAGATATTGCTTTTGGTCCTATTGCTTTTGGTATGGATAAAGAAAAAGCATACCAAAAAGCTTCCGAAGTAATTAAAATGGTTGGTTTAAGTGAAGAATATTTAGAAAGAAGTCCATTTGAACTTTCAGGTGGACAAAAAAGAAGAGTAGCAATAGCTGGTATTTTAGCTATGGACCCTGAAATAATGATTTTTGACGAACCAACTGCAGGTTTAGATCCTGTTGGTGTAAAAGAAGTGTTAGATATATTAACTAACTTACATAAAAATGGAAAAACTATCATTAATGTAACTCATGATTTAGATCATGTTCTCGAAAGAGCACAAAAAGTTATTATTCTCAAAGAAGGTTCACTTGTTGCAAGTGGTAAACCTTATGAATTATTGAGTGATATTAATTTACTTGTTCAAAATCATTTACAACCACCTAAATTATTAGAATTTGTTGATAAATTAAGAAAACTTAATATTAATGTACCTGAAGTTAAATCAATGCAAGAACTCATTGATTACTTAAATTCTTTAAAAGGAGGTAATTAATGAAAAGTATTTTTGGTCGTTTTATACCAGGTAAGGGTTTTTTATATAATTTTGATCCTAGATTAAAAGTATTATTAACTATTTTATATATCATCTTATTATTTTTATCAAGTAGTTTTATAGATTTACTTATCATCTTGTTTCCGTTAGTTATCTTATATATTATTTCTACTAAAAAAATTAGACCTTTAATTAAGTTATTAAAATTACCAATTTTTGTTTCTTTTGTTATATTAATAGTTAATTTATACATTGTAAATAGTCAAGTTATTTACAATGATAATTACCATAAAGAATTATTTTGATCTTTTTATACTAATACTAATAAAGAAGTAAAGGATGTTAATGGAAATCCATTAACATGAAGTGAATTTTATGCAAATACTAACTATGATTTTTCTTCTTTAGTTCAAAAGTATGGAAATAATGCATATTTACAATATGGATTTTCTCTTAATTCTGTGAATAGGTCAATTAACTTATTCTTTAGAATTTATATAATGGTTTTAACTACATCATTATTAACAAATACTACGAGACCTATATTATTAAATAAAGCAATTGAAGATTTAATGTGACCATTAAAATTCCTATTTATTCCAACCCATATTATTGCAACAATTATTTCAATTGCTTTAAGATTTATACCTACCTTAGTAGATGAAGCTCAAAGAATAATGAAAGCACAATCATCACGTGGGGTTGATTTTAAACATGGTACACTTAAGAAAAAAATTATTGCATTTACTACCTTAATTATTCCTTTATTTGTTTCTTCCTTTCAAAAAGCTGATGATTTAGCTAATTCAATGGAAACCAGAGGGTATGATCCTTATGAAAAAAGAACTAAATATAGACAAATTAAACCTACTTGAAAAGATTTTATTGGATTGCTTATCTTTTTATCAATTGCTTCAATAATAACATTAAATACTATTTACTTTAGAAACATTGATAAGAATATTGAATATAGTTTAAATACATATTCTATAGGTTTATATAAACTTCCTGAAGTATTTTGAATTCTGAGGGTTGTAGGATAATTAAAAGACACAGAAAATGATTCTGTGTCTTTTTGATTATTTATAAGGTCACTATTATGTTATACAAATATTATACAAACATTTTTTGTAATAATGCTTCTTTAATTTGTTTGAGTTTGTTGAGTTTGGAATTGTAAAGATTGATTAGGGTATCAATATTACTAAAAAAATCTCCGATTTT
>NZ_JNKA01000028.1 GCF_000701865.1 Mycoplasmopsis felis ATCC 23391
TATTTTTAAATTTATATCACCAAATTGTGATCTAACTTTTTTATCATATGAACCATTTCTGTAATTATCTTTAATTGCTTTTTCATGTTCATATCTATCATAACCAAGATAATTTTTCATCTCTTCTTGTAAAATTTTTTCAATTAAATCTTTAGTTTGAGACTTAAGAATTTCTTGAACGTCTTCAATAGTCTTTGGTTTATACTGATTATATAATTTTTCAGTATCAAGATTAAATGTATTTTTCTTTTGCATAAAAAATCTCCTAATATAAATATTTTAAATTAAATATTTGCTATTAAGAGAATTTACACAAAATTAACTACACTTCCCTAAATAATTAATTATTTAGTTTTTGTTTTCTATTATTTGACTAATAATGATGATGCATCCATTTCTATTGGTTTATTAATTCCCATATATTCAAGCACTGTTGGTGCTACATTTGCTAATGATCCATTTTTTAGTTTTACTGACTTATCTGAACAAATTAACATAACAGGACTACTTGTGTGTTTAGTTGCTGGATTACCGTTTTTATCTTCTGTTATTTCTGCATTACCATGATCTGCTGTTATAAAAACAGTAACATTATTTTCGTTAGCTCATTCAATTATTCTTTTAATTTGAATATCTAAGAATGAAACTGCTTTAATTGTTGCTTCTAGATTACCTGTATGCCCTACCATATCTGGATTAGCGAAGTTCATTATTGTTAAATCATAGTTTAATCCATTTGATAATAATTCATCTGTAATTCCTTGTGCAGACATTTCTGGAGCAGTTGCATAAGATTCTACTTTTAATGAATCTACCATAATTCTTTTTGAATTTTTGAACTCCACATCTTTTCCGCCATCCATAAAATATGTAACATGAGCATATTTTTGAGTTTCAGCAATTCTTAATTGAGATTTGTTAGCTAATTCAATAACCTTACCTATTGGCATATTGATTTCCATTTCATCAAAAGCAACAATTGTTTTAATACCTTCATATTTCATCATTGAAACAAATTTATTTATTTTAACTGGTGTATTAGGTTTATTTTCATATAAATCTGAACCTATAAATAAATGTGTTAATTGTCTTGCTCTATCGGGTCTAAAGTTAAAGAAAATAATTGAATCATTATCTTTAACAAAATCTTCTTTTGTTAAAGATTTATTTATTGCAGGTACAAAGAATTCATCAGTTATTCCTTGACTATATTGTTCATTAACATAAGAAATTGCATCATTAAATTTATTTGTTGTTTTCCCTAAGATAGCATCATAAGATTTTTGAACCCTATCAAACATTTTATCTCTATCCATTGCATAAAATCTTCCTGAAATAGATGCTATATTGTAATTATATTTATTACAAATGTTTTGTAATTTTTCCATTGAAGATAAGATAGATTGAGGAGCAACATCTCTACCATCACCAAAAACATGGACGGAAACTTTTTTTAATCCAAATTCATGTGCACTATGTAATAATTCAAATAAATGGTCTTCTAATGAATGTACACCACCTGGTGATAAAAGACCCATTAGATGTAAGGTTGAATTATGTTTTTGAACATCTTCAAATGCTTCATTAAAATATTTATTTTTCTTGTATGTTCCATCATTTAACGCTTTTTTTATTAATGATAATCCGGTATATACAACTGTTCCAGCACCAATATTTAAATGACCAACTTCTGAATTACCCATTTGACCATCTGGTAAACCAACATATTCTCCTGATGCTTGAATAATCGAATTAGGGTATTCTTTAAATAACTTATCAAAAGTAGGTGTATGAGCTAAAGCAAAACCATTACCTTGTTGTTCTTGTCTTAATCCTAAACCATCAATTACTATTAAAACTGTTTTTTTCATTTTTCTCCTTATATTTTGAATATTTTAATTATATTACTTATTAATAAAATCTTATTGAGATATATATAAATTATTATAATAAAAATAAAATTTTTATTTATTTATAAATATGGTATTATAAATAAGCATATTTTAAGCAGCAGTTTATTATATTTAATTATTAAATTTAACATGGTTAAACTTTGTAAGTAGATAAAGCTGAATAATCAAAAACATTAAGTTAAATTTATCTAAGTAGAAATAAACCCTCATATATGCAGAAAGAGGAAAAATGTCAAGATATACAGGTCCAGTATTTAAAAAATCTCGTCGTTTAGGTTTTTCAATTTTAGAAACTGGAAAAGAATTTTCAAAAGGTAAAAAAAGAACCTATGCACCTGGTCAACATGGTAATAAAAGAACAAAATTATCTGATTATGGATTGCACTTATATGAAAAACAAAAAATTAAATACCTATTTGGTTTAAATGAAAAACAATTACGTAAAGTTTTTGAAAAAGCAGTTAAACTTAAAGGTGTAACAGGTACAAACTTATTACAATTATTGGAATTACGTTTAGATAATTTAGTTTATAGAGCAGGTTTTGCTTCTACTAGAAGACAAGCACGTCAATTAGTAAATCACAATCACTTTACTTTAAATGGTAAAAAAGCAAATATTCCATCTATTCAAGTTTCTCTTGGTGATTCAATTGAATTGAAAGAAAAATCAAGAAATAACAAACAAATTGTAGAAGCATTAGAAAACAAACAAGCAGCTGCATGATTAACAAGAAAAGATTTTAATGTAAAATTAGATAGATTACCAGAAAGAAATGAAATTCATCCTGAAATCAAGGATGCATTAGTAGTTGAGTTCTACTCTAAATAATTAAGGAGTCAATATGAAAAAAAATATTCATCCAGATTATTATGAATTAAATGTTTCTTGTTCAACATGTCAAAAACAATTTGTATTTAAATCAACAAAAAAAACTTTTTCAGTTGATGTATGTTCAGGATGTCATCCAGTATACACAGGTAACAGAACACAAGTTAAAGCCACAGGAAGAATTGATAGATTTAACAAACGTCTTGAAAAAGCTTCAAAATAATTTATTAATTATAAATTTGTAAAGCACTTCACAAAAAATGAAGTGCTTTTAATTTACCTCTAAAACAAATAAAAATAAATTTTAAATTTCAATTAACTAAAAAAAGGACTTTCAAAATATATTTAATTATTCACTTATTAATTTGTGTTTAAGTTTGATTTCTTACTTTTTGCTTTTGTTTTTTTTTTTTTTTTTTGATAAATTTAAATAATGGGAGGTTATTAATTTATTAAATTAACTTACTTAAATATAAAATTTACTAGAAAGGTAGTACAATAAAATGAATAAAAAAAGAAAATTAATAATTGCAGCAGCAAGATTATCGTGAGTAGCAATCGGCGCAGGTATTATAACATCTGTTGTTTTATTAAATAAGAAAAAAGAAGAACCAATTAAAGAAAATAAGAATGTTATTACTAAAAACGAACTTCAAAAACTAATATCTAATAATGCTGCTTTTGAAACAGAAATTAGTTCTAGTGAATATCAATCAATTAAAAATGAATATGATGCACTTGTTAAAAAAGTTAATGATTTAGTATTAAATCCAAACGCTTCAAATCAAGAAATAAAAAATCTTTATAATGAAGTTAAAAATAAAATTAATGAATTAAAAAACAAGAAGATAGAGATTGATAATCAAAATAAAACTCAAGAAGAAAGAAAAAAAGATCTTATTGTTAACATAAATAATTTACTCTCAGAATCAAAAAATTACATAAATTCTGATTTAAATAATGAAAAATATAATTCCATTAAACAAGAACTTCAAACAGTTATAAATGAAATTCAAAATAATTCAGATCATTTCCAAGAATTATCCTTAAATGATTTAGAAAGTAAATTAAATAAAATTCAAACTGCACTAAATAAAGCAAAAGAAGATAAAATCTCTTTAAACTCTGAAGAAGAAAATAAAAATGATGCTATTAAGAATATTGAACAAAAAATTTCAGAAATAAATGAATTTATTCAGACACTAACTAAATTAAAATATGAGTCTATTAAACAAAAATTAAATTCACAATTAAATAAAGCAAATCAAGCAAAAAATAATACTTCTTTATCTTCTGCAGAACTTAGACAGGTATTAAGTGATATAACAAATAATTTGAATTTAGAAAAACAAAATAAAACAAATATAGATAATACTAATATTACATTTAATACATCTAATGCTGTTGTTAAGGATATACAAGCAGATCAACAAAATACTACTGTTAACTATAAGTTAATTTCTTTTGAATTAACATCTAATTTAGAACTAGATTCAGTTGATGAATTATCAAATGAAATTTTTGTGAATAATCAAAGTTTCTTAATTACATCAAAAGAACTTAAAGAAAATTCACAAAATAAAACTTTTGTAATTAAATTTAAAGTTTACGAAAATAAAGAATATCAAATAACAGGTGCAAAATTATCAGAACAGAATCAATTTAGTATATTTAATCCTTTATCAGTTCAAGTTACTGGAATTACTAATTCAAATGCCTTAACTTTTGAAGAAAAACCAAACAATAATCAAATTGAACCAAATATTGAAAACATAACCCTTCCAACACAAACCTTATCACAAGGATTATCAAATGTATTTAATGAAGAATATATCTTAGAATTGAGTAATTTAGAACATTATCTTTATTTAATAAATGGTGAGAGAGTGGAAAAATACTTACCTAAAAAAATTATGTACCAAAATCAAGTTTATTCTATAAGTAATGAAAATACAGAAAACGACTTTAGTACATTTACTTCATCAAATAATCAAAATACTGCAAAAGATACTCAATATACACCAAAAACTTATAACTCTACTAAACCTACAAATAAAAATGTTGACAAAAATGTAAATGTAATTTATAAATTACAAACTCAAAACGAAACTACTACATCATCACAACAAGAAGATCCTAATAAAAAAACAGTTGTATTCAAAGTTAAATACATTGATTATGATGTAGAACCCTCAACATTTTTAAATACAACTAAACTTCAAGTAGTTGAAAATCTATCTAATGATTTTGTCAAAAGACATCAAAATAACGATAATCATGGTGTTGAGAAAACAATTGATGGAATCAGACAAAATGAAAATAGATGAACTAACTGAAATGATAGATGAACCGATCAAAGTAATTTAAAAAATCAATTTGTTTATCAGGTAAAAAATAATGAACAAGTTTTAATTAATGGACTTATTTTAAACATAAGGGAAACTGATATTAATAATGGTTTAGGTGGATTAGTTATTCCTGAAGAAATTAGAATTTCTGTTTCACAAGATGGACAAAACTTTACTCCTGTTCAACACCAAGATAAAATTTTTCATAGTGATTTTGGTTTAAGCGGAGGAACTAATAATGTAATATTACAAACATATTTCAATACAAGAGAAACTTCGATTAAAGCAGTAACTATCAATTTCGAACCAACTTTTGCTAAATACATTAAATTCCAATGAAAACCTCGTTCAAGAACAGGTTCAAATAATCAAATAGAACACTATTCATGAGAAATTTCAGAAATAGAATTCAATGATATAACTGACAAAGATTTAGATAAATTAAAAAATACATACATTAATAAAACAACTGAAAAAGAAAATATTTTAACTAAATTAGAAAATTCATTAAATTATTATAAACAACTAACTGATGTTTCTTCTAAGAGATATAAATTTGTTATTGAGACAGCTAAAAATTTATCTAACTCATTTACTTTAAATAAAGAATTTATAAAATCATTAAATATTAATGAATTTAAAAATGAAGTAACTAAATATGTAAATGAAATTAAAAAACTTAGTGAATATTTAAAAACTGTTGAAACAGAAAACACAACTAAAGATATTAATTTAGAAAACGCTTTAAAACATTCAAGGGAATTATTATTTGAATTAAATGAAAATCTTTTAGAATGAAAAGGTTATGTAGATATATTATTTTACACTAAAACCAAATATATGTATGATACTTTGTTAAGTCTTAATACTTCTAACAATAAAACTGTATCTTCAATATTAAATACAGTTGATAGATTTAGAATTGATTTTGAAATATTAAAACAAAGGTACGAGAAATTAAAAACTCAAAGTTCTATTCTTACTCTAAATGAAAACAGTATTAAAATAGAAAATATTTCTACAGAAAAAGTTGAAATATCTATGAATTTAAATATTTGACATTTAAAAAATAATGAAAATGGATCATTGAAACTAAACGTTTCTAACTTACCTAAAGGTATAACCATATCAGAAATACAATTTAATAATTGATATCAAATAAATACCCAAACACAACCAAACAATATGCCAACTAGCGCTTCTGCAACTGATTTAACACAAGAAAATAACAATTTTCCTAAAACTGTATCTGTTAAATTTGTTATATCAGGGAACCCTACTGAATTACAAAACATTACCTTTGATAAAGTTTTATTAGGTCAAAATGAAATCTTAATTTACCACAACAATATAATATTAAAATTCAAGCATTACAAAATGCAGTAACTAATTTCCAAAGAAATTATGATTTAAATAATTCATTATATAACTTTAGTTTTGAACTACCAGAAGGGATGTCTCTAAAATTAAATGGTAAATCTAAAGTAGACTTTAAATTAGAAAATGAAACAATCAATCAATACACTTTGTTTAGAGAAGCAAATAATAAATATACATTTAGTGCGCCAAGCATAAATAATTCAGGACAAAATAACCAAAATTATTTAAAGGAATTGAAATTAAACATTAATGGAACTGAAAGTTCTGATACAAATGACAAACAAATTATTAAAACACAAGATAATTTAGGAGATTTAACATTCAATCCTCAAAATCCTTTAATACATTTAAATCCAGTTAATTTAGATATATATGATGCATATGTAGAAACATCAACCAATCAACAAAATCAAAATATGTACAGAATACATCTTAAAATTAAAAATCCTGAACTTTTAATTAAAGGAGTAAACCAGAAGTTTTATTTAGTTTTAGGTAATAATCAAAACTATGGATTAACATCTACTAATTTTGAACTAAATGTAAATAATAGTGCAACTGAACTTCAAGAATTTGTTGGTGAATGAGAAGTTACAAGTGAAAATAACACTGAACAATTAAAACCAACAAAACTTAGATTAGGATATCTTTCTAATTCTCACGAAACATTTGAAAAAGAATTTAGTATAACTAAATACAAAACATCTGATAACTCTAGTCAAGCAGGTTAATAAATAACATTTAAATCTCAAATTTATTTAAATTAATAAATATGAATATAATAACAAAACCAACAGAAGTCAAATATAATTCTGTTGGTTTTGTTATTATTAAATTAATAAAATTTAAAAATTTTAAATTATACTTATAAACAGTAGTCTAGGTGTTTAACACTTTATCCTATGTTGTTTTTTGTTTATTAATATATAACTATTTGTCTAAAAAGAAGTCTAGTATATTAAAACCATCTAATAAAGATGATTTAGTAATTAGTAAAGATTAATTGTATTCCTTATCAAAATTTTCTATATAATTGTGCTTAAAAGAATCTCATAATTTTTTAAGATGATGTTTATGATTTTCATAATTATAAAAATTCATTGAATCGATTATATAAATAATAATATTTTTAGTTTCTTTTTCTTTGAAAATATTACCTATGTTTGATATTATTGATTTTTGATTATCTATATCAAATCATCAGGAACAAGCATTTTTTCTAGATAATCATTAACAAATTTGTAAATATTAATTAATTTTGGTTTTCTTATTATATTGTTTAAATTATATTTATAACCATCATTTTCTATTTCATTAGTTTTTAAATACAATTCATCTATATTTTCAAAATTATTAACATCAAAAGATAAATACACTTGATTATATTGAAATGTTTTATTACTAATTTTAGTAGATAAATCCAATCCTTGAGTATTTATTAATAAAACATTTGTTAAATAAGGACTTCAATTTCTATTATCAATAATTTTTTCTTCAAATCAATCATTTTTAACATCTTTATATAAGTTATTAGAAAGTCTTCCTCAAAAATAATTATATAAATCAGAATAAGAATTTATTTTTATTTGTTGACTTGTTTCATTAGATTAAAAATCTGATGCACTATTTTCTATGTTTCTTATGTTATTAACTACATCATTGACAGGTCAAGGTAATAAATCTCTAAACTAGGAAATTTTTTCGGAAATTTTAAACCTAATAAAAGTTAGTTTGGACTAAAGTCAAAATTTAACTTTTATTAGGTTTTTTTTAATTTGATTTTACAAACGAATTCTTTTAAAATTATATCAATTAATATATTCATTATCTTTTTTGATAATTCAGAAAAGGTAAGTTCTTGACAACTTTTATTAAAATTAGGAAATATTTCACTTTTGAGAATTGAAAAGAAATATTCAATTTCTCTGTTATCTAAACTAATTCCAATTCTAGACATAGATATTTTTTCATTTAGATCTTTAATTCTTTCAACATATTCTGATGAAGAATATACTAATCCATGGTCAGAGTGTAAAATAAACTGAGTTGGAAACTTAGTTTTTTCAATATTTTTAATAACTAGATTTGTATCATTATTTAGTGATAATTCATATGTTACAAATTTTGTTTTATGATCTATTATTTCAGATAAATATATATGATTTTGATTAATATCTTTTGGCGAGGAATATAAGTTACATCTGTAGCAAAAATTGTCTCATTGACAGAATTATAATTTCTTTTAACTAAGTCTTGAAAATTAATATTTGTATTTTTTCTTCTCTTCTTCTCTTTTTTCTTCTTACAAATGTAAAAAGATTTAGTTGTTTCATATAGTTACCAAGGGTTCTAGGATTAATTGTAATGTTATATTCTTTGTTTATATAATATACTAATTTTCTTCGTCCATACCTACCCTTATTATCATAAAAACTTTTACAAATAACTTTTTTATGTTTAATAACCTTATTGACAATAACTTTTTCTTTTTTCAATTTCTCATAATATGTAGATCTTGATATACACAAAATTTTAGATTTCTTTTTAGAAGATAATTTATTTAATTCCTTGATTTTTTTAATATCAACTTCTGTGTCATTTTCATCAAATATTGTTTGATAATATTTAATTACAGCATCTTTTTCTTCATCAGTTAAAGTTGCAACTCAGTCCTGATTTAAAACTTTTTTTCTTTTTTGGTCTACCTACACCTTTTCCTACTTTAGAAGATTTACATGTTTTTTGATTGAATATCCATATTAAAATTATACAATCTTCTTTTCTTCAACATGTTTTTCAATGAATACTTTGTTCAATTTTTACATCTGATTTTATAACAAATACTTTCAAATTCTAATTCTGTAATTTTAGAAATTTTATATTCTTCAAAGGATTTAAATATTTGTATTCATTCATCAATTTTTAAAGGTCTCATAATACCTCTTTTGTTGTGCTAAAAAATATTCGGAGTGTCCGAATATTTTTTCCCACTATAATATTCTGCTTTTTTTAGAATATTTTCTGTTTCTAAACTTTGAAGTAGTGCTGATTTTACAACTTCCATATCATCATTTCTTGTAAATGATTTTAGTTTATCTTTAAGTATTTCGACAGCATTTGGATTTTTATCTAAAAGTTTTTGTAGATTTCCTAAACTAAATAATCTTGTGGGATTCGTTCCATAACCATTACCATATCCAACATATTTATAAACAACACCTTTTTTAGTTCCTCACACATTAAACAAAACTAAATTATTACTCTTTTACTTCATATTCTTATTATAACATAATTGTAAATAAATGTAAATATAAATTTAAAAAAATTAAATAAAAACACATATATTTATATATAAATATATGTGAGGTTAAATTTCATAACATTCTGTTTACTTATTAATACACAAGTGGGAAACACATGAAATAAATAAATTTTATTCTGCATTAGAAACACAAATCTGTTTTTCCTTTTTAATTAAATTTTGATGAAAATCTATATAAATATTTTTGTTTTTCTCTAAAATTTTATTGCTTATTTTAAAAAGGAAACCATTTTTAAATGGATATGATTTATTTTTATCAGGGTTAGAATGAATATCACATATGT
>NZ_JNKA01000029.1 GCF_000701865.1 Mycoplasmopsis felis ATCC 23391
TTAACCAAAATATATTCACCATGTTTACTAACAAAATTTTCATGTGCTCTACCATTTTTATATTCTATAAAATTAAGTAATCTCTCCTCTTTTCACTCTTCGCCAAACTCTTTAAATCTAACCCTTGGAACTAAAACTTTTTTCATAATTACCCTTATTTATTTAATTATAACATTATAAGTCTCTAAATACAGACATATAATGAGCATATACAATTAAATCAGTATTATTAAATAATAAAATGATATGTATTAAATAACTCAAATATGTTGGTATTTAAAAAAAGATTTTTTAATAGTTATTAATTTATTTCAAATTCAGAGATTTTATACATAGTAAATTAGATATATAAAAAGACGATTTTCCCTATTTTATAGGTTTTTTCGTCTTTTTATCTTAATTAAATCAGAAACTCAGGATAAAAATTTAAAAATACTTGATAGTTGAAATAAATAACAAAACACCTAATAGCTAGGTGTTTTGTTAAATTGGTTTTGGTATCTTTCAGGATATAAATATGATAAATATCTCATTCTTTCATAGAATGAAGAAGTATTAAATGGTGTATTTCCATTACCTAAAACTGTTTTTTCTTGATTATCTAAAATAAATGCATATTTATTTGAATACCCATATTCATCAAGATCCCCAAGAACATGATGACCAGCAAAGTTTCCTTGAGAATCGTACAATCCACTACCAGAAAAACCAGCACTTATATCAACTGTTTGTGTGTTTGTAGTAATAAAAGGATGATCCATTTGAAAACATTTAAATCTAGCATGACAATAATTTGTTGAGTGTAAGTCTAAAATAGAATTACCTACTAAATACTCTCTCCATCTTTTCTTATTATCACCAACAGGTGAAAATTCATTTGATGTTTGTTTTGCTGGAAAACCAGCTATATAATAATTTAAATTAATAAAATTACTTAAATGCCTATTTAGTTTTGAACTATTTAATAAATCTAAATTAATTAAATTATGAATGAATTGCACTATTTCTTGTTCATTTTGATTTAAAGTTTGATTTTTGTATTTTCAAGAATTAGGTTTGTTAATTTCAAAATTCTCAAAAAAGAATTTAAAATTAACAATAGCTATAACATTATCAGAAAGTTTAGAAGTTCCGCTTGCTATTGATAAATCATTTTTTTTAAAACTATTTAGTTGTGGGTAATCAGCGTGATTAAAGAAGTTATTTATCAATTCAAATTCATATGGAACTTCATTATTTCATTTAGTATCATAATCACTTACTATTGTTGAACTTATATCATTTGTAGCAATATTTTTATCTATTACTTTAGGAACTTTTAAATCAAGTTGTTTATCAATTTTAGTTATTCAAGGATTATTAAATTTTTGAATTTCGTCAGCATTTGCAAATGTTTCTCAAACATGGTCGTTAGTTGTAACAAAAAATCTATAATCACTTGGGTCATTAGGTTTAACTTTTCCTAAAACAGTTCATGAACCACCATTGCTTTTAAAAGTAAAAGCACGTGAACGATATTGTTTTATAACCTTATCAGTATTTTCTTTATATAATCTTTTAGTTGAATTTATTGGTTGAGATATTTGAGAAGTTAATTCATTATTATTAATTATTTGCTCATTAAGACCAGAGGATTCTTGATTTTTTAAAGGCTTTTGGGTATATATCAACTCATCTTCACTTAGATAATTGATTGAATATAAAACATTACTAATAAAAACAGATTTTGTATTAGATAAATTATGTTCTACAATAAAATCATAAAATTTAATATCTTCCTTAGGAATAATCTCAAGTGTTAAATTATTATTATGTTTTCTTATATTAAAACTAAATAAAGAAGAAATTAAGTTTTTTTGTTCTTGCAACTGTTCATAAGTCATAAAATCACTATACACATCAAAATCAATATTATTAATTTGATTTTGATTTTTTATAGCATTATATGGAATCCTAATATTTAAAAATGAATATTTACTGTAATTATTTTTATAATAATCTCTAACTTTTTTAAAATTTAAATCAAATTCAAATTCAAAATTTAAATAAATTTCATTTGTAGATAATTCTTCTAAATTAGTAATTTCTGATAAATCTTTTGTAATTATTGCTTTATTATTTTCAATATTAAAAACAGTTTTTTCTAGTATTTCTCTAGGAGCAAAGCTTTTTATAATTTGCGTTTTATCACTTTCATCAATTAATAAAAAGTTTTTAATCGGTCTGTTAGAAGTTTTGCTGAAAAATGTTTTATATAATTTATTATATTTTAAAACAGAGGATAGATTTTCCTGTGAATAAGGTATTAAATTTTTAGTTTCATCAGATAATCAAATGTTAATTAAATCATCTAGATTCAGGTTAGTTTTTTTAGTTATTAGGCCTTGATTATTAGAAGAAAATTCACTATTTTCTTGATTTATTAAATCATTTAAATTTGATTTATTTATAACATCATTATTTACAAAGTAATAATTTGTTTCATTGAAAACAACATTATTTACATAATCTTGAAGTGTATAAGGTTCAACAACTTTAATTGATTTTAGTGTATATTTAACATTATTTAAAAAGTTTGATAAAGGAAATTTACTTAATTCATTAAATTTAACATAAACTACAGGATTATTAATAAAATTAATTTCATAATCAGATGATAAATAATCAACATCAAATTTTAATTCAAAAAATTTATTTTTAAACATTTCAATATTTTCATTATTAAAATTAAAATCTAATGAACCAAAAATTTGATTATTTGTTTTATCTTTAAAGACTTTAAATGAATTTAATTTTAAATTTATGTTTTTTGGTACATTAAATTGGTTATTTTTGTTTAAATAATACTCATTAATCTCTTTATCATTTATAACAGAATTTGTTATAACAAAGCTCTTAATGTGTTTAGGTAATAAATCTTGAGAAAATGATAGTGTATTATTGTTTTTATTTATATTTGTGTTTATTAATTTAGATCATCTGTCAAAGGGATTATTTGATTTAATTAATAATTGAACTTTATTTAATTTATCAAATAAATTTGAACTATAAGAAATTTTAATTAAATTATTTTCTATATTAATTCTATTTAAGTCAAGTTTATATTTATTTTTAGCTGTTTTGAAATTATCTTTTGTATCATCTAATAATTTTATTTGTTCTTGGTTGTCTATATAAAAATAATTATTATCTTCTTTAAAAAATAAACCCAGGGAGGTTAAATAATTATCCTTATTAGTTATTGTTCCTTTAAATAAACTTGTTAAATTATTTCCAGATAGTTTTGTAGATTGTATATGAAAGTTTTTATCAAGATATTTTCAATATATTTCTGGATAATTAGTAGAATTATCTTTTAAATAAATATTAGAACTGAATGATAAAACTTTATTACCATTTTGTGTTTCATCATATGCATAAAAATCAAAATTATTCAATAATTTAAAATTATCAGAACTTTGATTTTTATTTTTCTTAAATAAAAGAATTTTTTCTTTATTATATCTGAGAGGTGAATTGTTTTTTGAAATATTATCAATAATTATTACACTATCATTTATGTTTTCTAAATTAAACAAATATTGTTGGTTAATTTTTGTTAATGATTTTGAATACGTTGTTATAGTATTGTTTGAATTTATAATCTTATAATTAATTATAAATTCACCAACATCATAAATAGAGAAATAAGCGTTTATTTGATTGTCATTAATAAAATAATTATTTAGTTTATATTGGTCTTTAAAAATATCTAAATTCTCATTAACTTCATCATTATTCATATTATTAATAAAGTTTTTATAAACTTCATTAATTTCTATAGGCGTTTCATTAATATCTAAAATATTAAGAGATTCAGCATAATGTTTATGAATAGGATTTCTATTAGGGATATCATAAGACCTAATAAAATCATTTTCTGGTGGATTACTTAGTGTATTAAAAGAATATTCTTTCAATAGTTCAATTTCTTTATTGTTTAGTTTTAGTTTTGTGATTTGATATTTTGTATCCGGATTTAAATTATTAATAAAAAATTTAAAGTTATTTTTAGCTGAAAATATTTTTTCAAAAATTAAACTATTGTTTAATTCAACTAACAAGGTATTTTGGTCTTGATTGATTTCATTAAAAGAAATTAATAAAGAAGCAGAATTATTAGAAATTTCATTTATTTGTATGTCTTGAACTGTTATAGTATTTTCTTTTTTATTATCTATATTAGTTATATTTTTTAATGTTTGAAAACTTAATTGAAAATTATCTATGTTAACAAGAATGTTGTTTATTTTAATTCAATTTATTTTGTATACAGTATCTTCTAATAAGTTATTTAAATTAATAGTTGTTTTTGGTTGATCTAAATTATAAGTATAAGTGTTTTGATTTAAATTAATTACAAGTTCTATGTTATTAACAAAGTTTTCTAATTTAATATTTAAATTTGCAGAATTTTGAGTTATATTATAAAAATTTAAATCTTTAACTGATACTTCTTTTTGTAATTTCGGAGTTTTATTAAATTTATAGTTTAATTTTAATGGTTTTGTTAGTTCTTTATTATCTATAAATATACTTTTAATTTCATAAATTCTATTTTCTTCCAGATTATTAAATGCAAGAATTACTAAATTATTTTCTTTTTTTATTTCATAACTTAAATTGCTATTAAAGTTAATTTTTATATCTTTATTAATTATTTCCTTATTAAACTTAATCTTCAGTATGCTTTCATTTTCATTTGTTTCAGTAAATTCAATTTCATTTATTTTGTATTCTTCTTTTAAAGGTTCTTTACATGAAACACAAGAAATAACACCTGTCACAGGAACGGTTAAACTAAGCATTTTAAATAAATTCAATCTCTTTTTATTCATACTGCTATTATACTTTTAATTTGAAAATAATTTTTTGTTTTTCTTGTTAAATTGAAAAATCTTTTTCAGATAAAAAAAGATAGCATTTTATTTATTTATAATAAAAATATATAAATAAATAGGAGGCAAAATAAAAATTTTTTCAAAGGAAACGATTTTCTTAGATAAAGAGTTTCATAGCAAAGAAGATGTATTCAAATTTCTTGCTCAAAAAGTAAAGAAATCGGAATAACTAACAATCCAAATGAAGTTTTTGAAGCTTTATTGAATAGAGAAAATCAAGTTTCTACAGGTATGGAAAACGGAATAGCAATTCCTCACGGACAAACTGATGCTATTTTAGAACCTAAATTATTTTTTATTAAATTAAAAAATAATATTAAATGAGAAACATTTGATGGTTCAAAAGTTAAGTATCTATTTAGTATACTTATACCAAAAACAAATAAGGATAATATTCATTTAGAAACACTTTCTAAAGTTTCTGCTATGCTGTTATATAAAGATAATTTAATTAAATTAAAGACTGCAACAAATTAACAAGAAATACTTGATTTGTTAAATGAATATTTAACAAAAGAAAAAGAAGTAGTCAATCACAAGGTAAAAAAGTAATTGGTATAACTGCATGTACTGTTCTACAAAATTCTGATGAACCATTTATTTTAGGTTCAAAACACAAGATATTAACGAGTTTAAAAGTGTTATTAATACAAATTTAGTAGAAAATTATTTAAATAAAATTTATTTAAATAACAAGGATTTTGTTTATATTGATGAAGGAATGATTCATGGTCTTCCAGGTAATCCAATGGTATTTGAATTACAACAATCATTGGATATTACATATGGAATTTATGATTATGATAGATTAGATATAAATGGTAAAAAAAGAGATATTCATATAAAAGAATCTTTAGATACTATTAAATTTAATTTAAAAGCAGAAATTCAAAAAGAACCTGATGATAATGTATTTTATAAAATAAATTATTTCAAATTACAGAAATTAGACTTAAAAAATCAAGGTATTAAAATAAATACTGATTTAACTAATCATTGTATTGAACTAGTTGTTTTAAACGGTAGTGCTTTTATCAATGATATTCATATTAAAAGTGGAGATGTTTTATTAATTTTAAAAAAATCAAGAAGAATTTCATTTAAAAGGAAGGATAGATTTATTTTTAAGTTATGTATAAAATAAAATACCAATTTAAAATTGGTATTTTATTATTCTTATTTGTCTTTAATAGCTAAAACAGCAGGCAATTCAAGACCTTGTAATAATTCTAAACTAGCACCACCACCAGTTGAAACATGTGAGAATTTATCTTCCATTCCTAATTTTTCAACAGCAGCCACTGAATCACCACCACCAACAACTGTATAACAATCTTTTAGTTGTGATATTGATTTACATACAGCAAGTGTTCCCTCTTTATAATTTTCAAATTCAGCAACACCCATTGGTCCATTTCAAACAACACATTTAGCATTTTTTAATGTTTCTTTAACTAATTCAATTGATTTAGGCCCTAAGTCAAGTCCCATATAACCATCTTTAATTTCATTTTCTTGTATTACTGGTGTGACATCTTTAAATTCTGTTGCAGTAGCATGGTCAATTGGTAAAACAACTTTTTGAGAATATTTTGTTAAGAATTCTTTTGCTAATCCTAAAAATTCATCTTCTACAAGAGAAGTTCCTACTTTTTTACCTTGAGCTTTTAAGAAAGTATAAGCCATTGCACCACCGATAATCATTTTATCAGCTATTTTTGCTAAGTTTTCTAAAACTTGTATTTTATCTGAAACTTTAGCTCCACCAATAATTGCTACATAAGGATGTGCAGGATTTTTAATTGCTTTTTCTAATGATAAAACTTCTTTTTCCATTAAATAACCAAGTGCTGAATCTTTAATGTTTTTAGAAATTCCCACATTTGAAGCGTGTGCTCTATGTGCAGTTCCAAAAGCATCATTAATAAATACATCTCCTAATGAAGCTCAGTATTTACCTAGTTCTTCTGAATTTTTACTTTCTGCTTTATCGTTTAAGTCTTCATAACGTGTATTTTGAAGAAGCAATACATCACCAAATTCCATATCTTTAATTGCTTTTTCTAAAACTATTCCTCTTGTTTCGGGAACAAATATAACTGGTTTGTTAAGTTGTCTAGAAAGTTCAACAGCAACTGGTTTTAATGATTTACTTACTAAATCTTCTTGTGTTTTTACTCTTCCTAAATGTGATAAAAGAATTACTTTACCACCTTCATCAGAGATTTTTTTAATAGTTGGTAATGCAGCTGTAATTCTTTTTGTAGAAGTAATTACACCATTCTTTAAAGGAACATTAAAGTCTACTCTAACCAAGACTTTTTTACCTTTTAAATTAAGATCATTAATTGTTTTTTTCATTCAAACTCCTTGTGAATAATATTATTTAAAATTATATATTAAATTTTTATATTTTAAGTTTTTTAAATATAAAGTATAGAAGTGGTTTTGTTTAATTTTCATTAATTAAAAATCTATTTTTTGATAAAATAAAATTATAAATATTTAATTTTAGGAGAATAATGAAACTTACTGATAAAAGAACAAAATTAGTTGCAACAATAGGACCTTCAAGTGATAATTTACAAACATTACGTTCATTAGTTGAAAATGGTGTTACAACTATAAGAGCAAACTTTAGTCATGGTTCACATGAAGAACAAGCAAATAAATTTAACTTAGCAAAACAAATTTCAAAAGAATTAAAAATTCCTGTATCTCTAATGTTAGATACAAAAGGACCAGAAATTCGTATTGGAAAAATAAAAGATGGTGCACAAGTTGTAAATGCAGGAACAGAAATTTTAATACATACAACAAAAGATAAATATGAATCATTAGAAGGAACATCAACAGAAATTACAGTAGCATATGATATGGCTCAAGATTTATCTGTTGGTAATCAAGTTTTAATAGATGATGGAAAACTTTCTACAGTTGTTATAGAAGTAGGGAGTGGTTATGTAAAAGTAAAAGCAGAAAACACTCATAAATTAAAAACAAACAAACGTGTTAATTTACCTGGTGTAGATTTCTCATTACCATTCTTAGCACAAAAAGATATAGATGATGTTAAATTTGGAATTAGTCAAGGTGTAAATTATATTGCTGCATCATTTGTTAACTCAGCAAAAAATGTTAATGAATTAAGACAATTATTAAATGAAAATGGTGGTTCACACATTCAAATTATTTCAAAAATTGAATCACATTTAGGATGTTTAAACATTGATGAAATTATTGAAGCATCAGATGGTATAATGCTAGCTCGTGGTGATTTAGGATTAGAAATACCTTATTACGATGTTCCATATTACCAAAAGAAAATGATTAGAAAATGTAGAGAAGCAGGTAAACCAGTTATAGTAGCTACTCAAATGCTAGATTCAATGGAAAATTCACCTCATCCAACACGTGCAGAAGTAACAGATGTTTATTATGCAGTTGAACTAGGTGCTGATTCAACAATGCTTTCGGGAGAAAGTGCTAACGGTTCATTCCCACTTGAAGCAGTTAAAACAATGACTTCAATTTCAAAACGTGCAGAAAAAGAATTCTACTCAAAAAATTACTATGAAAGACAATTAGAGTCAGTTTGATCAAATGTAAATCAAGCAGATAAAAGAAATCAAATTTCATATAATGTAGCTAAAAAAGCAAAAGATGGAGATTACAAATACGTAGTTGTTTTATCAAGAACTGGTGAATTATTAAAACGTGTTGCTAAATTCCGTCCAAATACAATAACAATCGGTCTAGTAAATGATGAAAAATTATTAAACGGATTTGGAGTTTACTCAGGAGTATTTGTTTCTGTAGATTCAAAAGAATTATTCTTTGAAGTTAAAAAAGATACATCAAAAGCAGAATCTGCTTTATTACCTTATGGAATCCAAAAGGGTGATAAATATTTAGTAATTGAAAATGATAAATTTACAGAACACGTAGTTAAATAATATAAGCAAAAGAACAATTTAAATTGTTCTTTTCTAAACAAACGAATAAAGAAAAAATGAAAAAATACAAAAAATTATTAATATCAATGTCATTAATTTCTACAATAGCAATACCAACTATTTCAATGTCATGTACAAACGAAGAAAAGAAATCTAATAAAGACAAATTTATAGATGCATATACAAATGTAATAGAAAAAGCAACAAGAAAAACAATTGCAAGTTTTGAAGCAGATGCTGAAGCATCAGCAAAAAATGAGCAACTTATTGCAAATACAAGAATGTCATTAAAATTACAAATGGAAAATGCTTTGATTGACGTTGAAGCAAACCATAATTTCACAAACGAATTAGCACAACTTAAAGGTTTAGAAAATAGTGATTATTCAGTTTTAGATGAAAGATTTATACAAAAACTAACAGAATTATTACTTACTATTAATGATAATAGTAAACCAAAAAACGATAAGTAATTTTAGTCAAATTAAATATAAAAGTATATTATACAACAAAAATATCCGGGTACTTCCGGATTTTTTTGATATATTCAATTTAATATTAATTTACTATCTAAATTTAAATTTTTAATAATTATAATTTTAAGCTTGTATTATAAACAGTTATAAATATTTATAATGTTATAATTAAATAAATAAAGGTAATTATGAAAAAAGTTTTAGTTCCAAAAGTTAGATTTAAAGGGTTTAGTGAAGACTGAAAAGAGGAGAGATTACTTAATTTTATAGAATATAAAAATGGTAGAGCACATGAAAATTTTGTTAGTAAACATGGTGAATATATTTTGGTTAATTCAAAATTTATATCATCAGAAGGTATGTCTATAAAAAAAGTTTCTAAAAACTTCTCAGTACTATCAAAAAACACTATTACTTTAGTATTAAGCGATATTCCTAATGGCAAAGCATTAGCAAAAACATTTATTATTCCAAAAGATAATACATATGCACTAAATCAAAGAATTGCTGGACTAACTATAAAAAAAGGGATAGATTTACATTTTATTAATAAAACAATAAATAGAAAT
>NZ_JNKA01000030.1 GCF_000701865.1 Mycoplasmopsis felis ATCC 23391
GAGATATTTTTGTTACAACTTCTTCTGAAATACCAGAAGAAGTTGGAATTACATCGATTTGACCTTTTAAAGATAAGGAAAATATATATTTAAATTCATTTTGTTTTGGCATAAGGTTAAACAACATAAATAATTATTATATAAACTTCCTTGCATACAACTTAAGAAACAATGAACTAAGAAAAGACATAGTTTTACTTGCTCAAGGTATTTCAAGATTTAATATATCTAATAGAAGATTTATGAAACTAAATATTCTATTACCGAATATTTCCGAACAACAAAAAATCGGAGATTTTTTTAGTAATATTGATACCCTAATCAATCTTTACCAATCTAAAATCAACAAACTTAAACAACTCAAAGCAGCATTATTACAAAAAATGTTTGTATAATTTATATAACCTTATAAAATAAAATATATCTGTATTATCTGAATTATTTCAATTTATGATATTATGAAATTTAATATGAAAAGTGTCATTTTTATCCACATATACAAAATCATCTTTTCTATTTTATTTTCAAATAAAATAGAAAAAGTATCCAATAATGTCGAACAAAGTAAATGATATAAAAAAGTTAAATGTTGTTTATTATTTCAATCTATGATTCTAAAATCCAATTGAATTTTTCTTCAAAATCATTTGATTTTAATTTCAAAATAAAATGTTGTTTATCTTTTATCAATAAATTAGATTTATATTTATTGATAAAAGAAATAACATCATCAAATTCTGTTATAACAATTTTATATTTTTTATAATTTAAATAAATATTATTTATACCTCTTATTTTATTATAAGATCATAACATTTTCTGATTTTTTACTTTTATTTAAAAATACGCTTAGATATTTTTTAGCCTAAACGTATTTTTAAATAAAAGTGAGAAACTAAGGTAATTATAAAAAGTGACAAAGTTGAGGTTATTTTACAAAATAATAAAGATTTAAAGATTTTGTCTACATAAAAGCAAATGAGAAATTTCAAGAAAAAAAATTATTTAGAACTGTTTACAAACATTTTAAAATAATCAAATGAATAATAAAAAAATAGCAAAAAAAGATTTACATTCTATGTAATAAGTGAGTTCCTTTGTTTCTCAATTATATATAAAAACATAAAATATAACTTATTAGAAAAGTTTAAGTTAAAAAAGGTGTAAATACACTTAAATTTTACTTAGGAGAAAAATGAATGTTAATCGTGATTTTTATTTAAACAAATTAATTAGTAAAATGCATAATAATAAAATTAAAATTTTAACCGGTATAAGAAGATGTGGAAAGTCATATTTATTATTTAATTTATTTAAGGAATATTTAATTTCTCAAAATATTAACAGTAAACAAATTATTACAATTTCATTAGAAGATATTGAAAATATTGAATTAAGAAATCCCATTAAGTTAAATAACTTTATCAAAAGTAAAATAGAAAATAATCATCAATATTATGCTTTTATTGATGAAATACAAATGTGTTCTGGAATAAAAAACCAATATGTTGAAAATGGTGATGAAATAACATTTGTTGATACTTTATTAGCATTAATGAAAATCAAAAATCTTGATATCTACATAACATGAAGCAACTCAAAAATGTTATCTTCACAAGTTTTAACACAATTTAGGGGGCGTGGAGATAGAATACATGTCAATCCGTTTAGTTTCAAAGAAATAAATAGATTGTTTGAAAATAATAATACTGCATTAGAACACTATTTAGTATATGGTGGAATGCCTTATATTTATTCTTTAAGTAATTTTAAAGATAAGAATTTATACTTAAAAGACTTGTTCGATCATACTTATATTAGTGATATTTTAGAAAGAAATAAACTAAAAAACAATAAAGACATTATTGAAATTTTATTAGATTTTGTATCTTCAAATATTGGTTCCTTAACTAATCCAACTAAATTATCAAACAGGTTTTTATCTGAAAAAAAGATTAACTTAGCTTCTAAAACAATTTTGAAGTATTTAGATTGTTTTCAAGAATCATATTTAATCAGCAAAGCTGATAGATACGATGTAAAGGGTTCAAGGTATTTTTCTACACCTGTAAAATATTATTTTAGTGATGTTGGCTTAAGAAATGCTAGGTTAAATTTTAGACAAATTGAATATACACATTTAATGGAAAATATTATTTATAATGAGTTATTAGCAAGAGATTACAATGTAGATGTTGGTGTGGTTGAAATACAGTCTAATATAGATAATAAACGTAAAAAAGTTCAACTGGAAATAGATTTTGTTGTTAATTTAGGATACAAAAAATTTTATATTCAGTCTGCTTTTAATATTGAATCTGAACAAAAAAGGGAACAAGAGACTTTATCACTAAGAAAAATTAACGATTCATTTAAGAAGATTGTTGTTTTAAAAGATAATATTATTCCATATCATGATGATAATGGAATATATTATGTAGGACTAATACAATTTTTACTTGATGAATCAGTTATGCAATAATTACCTAGTTAAGCGGTGCACAGATTTAACTACACTTCCCGTTATTAAAAAAATGTTTGTATAAAAAATAAAAAACAACTAGTTTTTTACTAGTTGTTTTATTATAAAACCTTAAAGCTCATTGTATGTAAAATTAAACTAATTCGATAATAGCCATTCTTGTATTATCACCTAAACGTTTTGGTAGTTTAATAATTCTTGTATAACCACCATCTCTTTCTGTGTATTTTGGTGCAATTGTGTCAAATAAATATTTTAATACATTTTGTTTTTCATTAACTTGAATATCACGTACATAACTTGCTACAGCACGTCTATTTGCTAATGTTGGGTTTTTAGCTTTTTGAATCATTCTCTCAGCGTGTCTTCTAACTTCTTTTGCTCTTGTTAAAGTTGTTTTAATGTGTCCATGAGCTAATAATTCACTCACTAATGAACGCATAACACCATTTCTTCATTTTGTATCACGTGAATAAATTTGTGTTGGGTTTGCCATATTATTCTTCTCCCTCTTTTAATTTATAACCAAATTCTTCAATTTTTTTAATTATTTCATCTACAGACTTTTTACCTAAGTTTTTAATGTTTTCAAGATCTTCTTTTCTCATAGAGGTTAATTGACTTACCTTCTTGATACTTGCTTTTCTTAATGCATTTAATGAACGAACACTAAGACCTAAATTGACAACATCTAAATCATCTTCAGGTTTTTCTTCTTTTTCAACTTTTGGTTCTTCGAAAATACTTACATTTTCCATTTTATCAACATCACCTATTACTCCAAAGTGACCAATCAAGATCTCAGAAGCATTTTTTATAGCTTCTTTTGCTGACACAGTTCCGTGAGTAATAACTGTAAATTCTAATTCTTCTTCTATTTTAGGTGAAGATGAGTTTAATTCTCTGACATTATAAAATACTTTATTAATTGGTGAAAATTCTGAGTCTACTGCTATAAATTCACCTTTTTTGATGTTGCTTTCTAGTTGTGATTTGACTTGTGGGTTGCTAATATAAATTTTATTTTCTTCAAATGACATAAATCCGCGTCCAACTCTTAAAAACATTTCAAGTTTTAATGCATTAGGATTTGAAACTTCTGCTATATGCACTGAAGTATCAACTACTTTTACTGAAGGATTAGAAATTTCTAACTTACCAGCTGTTATGATATTTTCTTCATTTGAATGTAAAGTTACTTTAACTATTTCATCATCTGCTACTAAGTTTGAATTATATGTGAACTTAACTTGACGTAAATTCATAATTAACTTTGGAACATCTTCTACTACATCTTTAATAGTTCCGAATTCGTGTTCTATTCCTTCTATTCTTACACAAAATGGTGCAAGGGATGTAATTCTCGATAATAAAACTCTTCTTAAAGCAACACCAATTGTATTAGCCATCCCTCTTTCAAGTCCTTGTAAGGTAAATACTGTTTCGAAGTCATTTTGTTGTTTAAAAACTGGTTTTTCTCTATAAGATAATGGTTGCATTTTTTCCATATAAATCTCCTTGAAAATATTTTGGTCTTAAATTATTTTTTAGCACGTTCACGTTTTAAAATACGTTTTGGTGGTCTAGTTCCGTTGTGTGGAACCGGTGTTACATCTTTAACTTCAGTTACTGTAATTCCAGCAACTTCTATTTGTTTTCTAGCTGCATCTTTACCTGCACCTAGTCCTTTTAATTCAACTTTAACACTTTTAATACCATGTTCTTTTGCTGCTTCTGCTGCTGCTTGAGCTGCTAAACCTGCTGCATATGGAGTTTTTTTCTTTGTACCTTTGTATCCAATTGCTCCTGCTGAAGATCAAGCTATAACATTACCATTTTCATCAGTAAATGTAACAATTGTATTTTGATTTGAAGAGTGAATATGTGCAATTCCGCTAACAATATTTTTTTTCTTTGTTTTACGTGCCATTATTATTTACCTTTCTTTCCAGCAACTGTTTTTCTTGGACCTTTACGTGTACGAGCATTCTTTTGAGTTGATTGACCACGAACTGGTAATCCTTTACGGTGTCTAATTCCACGGTAACATTTAATTTCCATTAAACGCTTAATGTTTAATGTAACTTCTCTACGTAAATCTCCTTCTGTTGTATATTCTTTTGCTGCTTCACGAATTCTTGATAATTCTTCTTCACTTAAATTTTTAACACGAGCATCTTCACTTACTTTTGCCTTTTGACAAATTTGTTGTGCTAATGTTTTACCAATTCCATAAATGTATGTTAATGAAATAACAACACGTTTATCATTAGGAATTTCAACGTTTAAAATTCTAGCCATTTATTTCTCCTTTTTAACCTTGTCTTTGTTTGTGTTTTGGATTTATACAAATTACACGATTTACACCTTGACGTTTGATAATTTTACAATCTTTACAAATACGCTTTACACTTGCTCTAACTTTCATTAGTTCTCCTTTTTATTTGTGACGATATACTATTCGTCCTTGAGTTAAATCATAAGGACTCATTTCTACATCAACTGTATCACCTGGTAAAATACGAATATGATTTACTCTCATTTTTCCAGAAATATGAGCTTTAATTAATGCACCGTTATCTTCAAGTTCAACTGTATATAAATCAGTAGTATGAGCTTCTTTAACGATTGCTTTAAATTTTATTGCATCTTTTGCCAAATTATATTCCTTTCGTAAGAACTATACCTTTACCATCTTGTATTAAAACAGTATGTTCATAATGAGCCGTTCTTGTATTATCAGAACTAACTATTGTTCATCCATCATTTTTTTGTTTGATATAAGGGGTTTGAGTAATCATTGGTTCAATACAAATTACCATACCATCTTTTAGTAATGGACCTGTTCCTTTTTTACCTGTATTATGAACATCAGGATCTTGATGTAGTTTCTTACCTATTCCGTGACCACAGAATTCATTAGGAGTGAATAAATTATGTTTTTTTATGTATTCTCCTATTGCATAACTGATATCACCTACTCTAGCGCCTTTTTTAATTGATTTTAAACCTTCATTGAATGCTTCTTTTGCTACATTTATTAGTTTTAAATCTTCTTGAGAAACATTACCAACTGGTTTTGTAAAAGCGCTATCACTGTTATAACCTTCTCATATACATCCTAAATCAACACTAATTAAGTCTCCGTCTTGGACAATATAATCAGAAGGAATACCATGGATCAATTCTTCATTAACTGAAATGCAACTTGTTGCAGGAAATCCATACAATCCTAAAAAAGCAGGTTTTGCATTTCTTTTTATAATTTCTTTAAAAGCTAATTGATCAATATCTTTTAAAGAAACCCCTGGTCTTATAAAGTCTCAAACAATTTGTTTTACTTCTGCCAAGATAGAACAACTTTTGGTTATTTTTTTTATTTCTTCTTTATTAAGAATTTGTATCATAAATAACCTCCATCATTTTCTAAAAAAGTAATAAAAATGATACTTTTATAAAAAGTATCATAATTTTACCATTTTATTTAAGTATTTCAATAACTTTTTTTGCTACATTTTCAGGTTCTTCAATTGCTGTAATTTCAACTAAACTATTATCATTTTTATAATAACTTAGCAGTGGTTTGGTTTGTTCATTATAAATTGATAGTCTATTAATTATTTTTTCTGGTTTATCATCATTTCTTATTAACAATTGTTCGTTATCTATATCACAAACACCTTCTTTTATTGGTGGTTTAAATTTAATGTGATAACCTGTTCCACATTTTGTACAAACCCTTCTTCCGCTTAATCTTTCCAAGATAATAGATTCAGGTACTGTTAATTCAATAACCTTAAAATTTAAATCTGGGATATTTTTTAAAAACTCTGCTTGTGCAATTGTTCTTGGAAAACCGTCTAAAATAAGATATTTATTTTCTTTTTTTAACTTTAAGATAGCTTGTTTTACTATTTCGTTAGTTATTTCATCAGGTACATAACCACCTGAATTAACATAAAATTCTACTTTTTTTCCTAGCTCAGTTTTGTTAGATATTTCGCTTCTAAAAATACTCCCTGTTGATAAATGAACTAATTCAGAATTTTTTGCTATTAATGAAGCAACTGTTCCTTTTCCAACACCGGGTTGTCCCATAAAAATTAAATTTTGTTTTATCATAATAAACCTTCGCTATCTTTTGAAACATCTAGATAATTCTCAAGATTTTCAACATTTTGAACTGTTAGTCTTTTTGCTTTTGATAATTTATTTGTTTTATTTCTTGCTCTTAATTGGTCAATAGTTTCTAATGATGTAGAAACTAAAATCATCATACCAGTACCACCGAAGGCTATCGTTTGAGGGAGAATATTTGCCATTATTTCGATAAATTGCATACTTCCTAGCACCAATAAAAACATTGATGAAAAAACACTTAATCTAAAAACTACTGCTATTAAATAATCTTGTGTTTCTTCACCTGGTCTTATACCAGGAATAAATGTTGTATTTTTTGTAAAATCTTCAGCTATTTTATCTACTTTAGATTGCTGAATTCCCATCAATAAAGAAAAGACGAATATAATTATTATTAATATACTAAAACCTATTGGTTGTGTAAATTGTAAATTAGTATTAATTCATTGTTTTGATGGACTTGTATTAGGTAATATGTTAGCGATCATAGAAGGGAAAGATAATACCATCATCGCAAAAATTATAGGCATTATTCCGCCAGGGTTTGCTTTAATAGGTAATTTACCCATTTCTTTACGGTTTTTAGATCTTCCTTCTCCTACTTGTTGAATAGGAATATGTCTTTCAGCTATATAAACTATTGTAATAATAAAAATAATAAATACATATATAATTACATAACTAAAAAAACTGACCACACCTTTAAGTAAGGTATTATCGTTATAATCACCTATATAATAAGATAATGCTGATTGAAATTGGAAAGGTAATCTATTTGCTATACCTGCAAATATTATTAAACTAGTACCATTTCCAACTCCTTTATTAGTTATTTGTTCTGAGATAAATAATGCTAATAAAGATGCTGCAACTAATATTAAAGGAATAATAAAGTAAATTAATGTGCTTTCGCTAAAATAACTAGTTCCTACAACTCTTATAAATATTGAATCTCCAGTTGATAAGGTTCTAGTTAGCATTATAGCTTGAGGAAAAGCAATAATTAAAGTCACAAATCTAGTAATTATATTTATCTTGATTCTTCCTTGAGGTCCACTTTGACTTAGTTTATGAATTGGTGGGAAGATTTTGGATTGTAGAACCATCATAATTAATGAAGCATTTATAAAAGGGCTTATACCTAAAGCAAAAAATGAAAATTGTCTTAAACCACCTCCCCCTATTAAATTCAATGTATTTAAGAATGAATTTTCTGATAATTGATTAGGGTTGGCAATGCTTATGAAGGGTGCTGTAATAGTTGTTCCTAAAATAAAAATTGTTAATAGAAACAGTGTATAAATAATCTTTTTTAATAAAGTTTTTGTTTCTCAAAAACTCCTTCATTTGTGTGATAATTTATATCAAAAACGTGAAAAAATAAGCAATTTAATCTCCTCTTTAATAATATTTTAATTATATTAAATTTTCGCTTTTTTGTAAATCATTAATATACATTAAATAAAATAAAAAAATGCCCATTTGGGCTTTGTTCTTTCAAAACTGAATAGTAATTAATAATTCATTAAAATGTCTGAATACATTTTAACTTTTAAACCTATCAATTTATTAGTAATGGTCAGCTGAATGTATTACTACACTTACACTTCCATCCTATCAACCTCGTAGTCTACAAGGAATTTCAAGGGAATACTTATCTCTGAGGAGGCTTCCCACTTAGATGCTTTCAGCGGTTATCCCTTCCGTACTTAGCTACCCAGCTATGCTCTTGGCAGAACAACTGGAACACCAGCGGTACGTCCACTCCGGTCCTCTCGTACTAAGA
>NZ_JNKA01000031.1 GCF_000701865.1 Mycoplasmopsis felis ATCC 23391
AGAAAAATTACTAAAACAAAAACTTCTTTTCCAACAGAAGAATCACTTATGAAATCAGTATATTTTGCTATAAATAATCAACTTGCAAAATGAGATAAAATTACTCCAAACTGAGGACAAATCTTAAGTCAATTATTAATAATATTTAAAGAAAACAACTAAAAATTGTTTTTAAAATTAAAGTTTTTTGTCTTACTTTTTTTTAAAAAAGTAAGGTCTCCCTTGATTGCAATGAAGGGACGGAAGGGTTAAAAAAACAAAAACCAAACAAAAACCAAAAAGCGGAAATGACATTCCGTCTTTTTGACATTTTGTTTGGTTTTTTTGTTATAATAGAACTAGATTTGTGTTTTGCTATCACTTTTCTCTTACTTTAAAAAGTAAGTTAAAGAGAATTTACACAAAATATAATACAGTCCCTATTAAACTAAAAAATATTCAGACTTCCTGAATATTTTTTAGTTTTCTTTTTAATTATTCTTTATAAGATTTATTTTGCTTTGTTATTTGAACCAAATTCATGTATCTTTTCTTTTACAACTTGACACATTGCTTCAAAACCTGGTTTATATAATTTACGTGGGTCAAAATTTTTACCTTTTAAATCTTCACCAGAAGTTATATAACTTCTTAGTGCTTTATGATTTGCTTGCTGTAATTCTGTATTAACATTTATTTTTGTAACACCAAGACTAATTGCTTTTTTAATTTGTTCAGTAGGGATACCACTACCACCATGCAATACAATTCCTACTCCAGCTGCATTTGATATTTCTGTTAATGTTTCAAAACTTAATGTAGTTCATGATACAGGATAAGGTCCATGGATATTTCCGATTCCCGCTGCTAATACATCTATTCCTAGAGAAGCAATTTTTCTAGCTTGTTCTGGATCTGCGAATTCACCATCACCAACTATACCATCTTCTTCTCCGCCTATTGTTCCTACTTCTGCTTCAAAAGACATATTTTTTGATTTAGCTAACTCTAATAATTCTTTTGTTTTTGAATAATTGTCTTGGAATTCTAAATGAGAACCATCAAACATTAAAGATGTATATCCTTCTGTTGAAATAGCTTTCTTAACACCTTCATAAGAACCATGATCTAAATGAAGAGCAACAGGAACTGTAATATTTAAATCTTTAATCAATCCCATTACCATACCACTTACAACATTGAATCCGCCCATGTATTTAACTGCACCTTCTGAAGTTGCAACAATAACTGGTGATTTTTCTGCTTCTGCAGTTAATAAAACTGCTTTTGCTCATTCTAAATTATTTATATTAATGTGAGGAATTGCATATTTTCCTTCTTTTGCTTTTTTTAGCATTTCTTTTGCATTTACTAATGCCATTTTTACTCCTTAAATTAATTTATTAAACGTTTTTTTCAAGTTCCATCCATATTACGAGAAAATTCTTTATCTACTGTAAGCAATCTATAAAGTTCTCCCATTTTTAATTCACGAACTTTTTCATAATCTTTTCCGTTTTCGGTGTTTACAAATTTTTCAATTCAACTATCTTTTAATAAAGATTCAACTCTTTCGAAAATTTCATAAAACTCATATGATTGATTGTAATCTTCTGAAACAAAATCAATTGCTATTTCTAACATTGTTGTACTTTTCATTTTTGCCTTTCAACATTATTGTATTTAAATTTTATATTTTTATTTATGTTTAAAAAAATTCTTATAAATTTTTTGTGGAACTAATTACATTGTTTTTGGTGCTGATATACCTAATAATGATAAACCAAGGTTCATAACTAGTTTATAACTTAAAACTAAACTTGCATATGATGTTTCATATTCATGATTTTGTAATCTTGTTTCTTCATAAAAACTATTAAATTTTTTGACTAAATTAACTAAATATTGAGTTAGTAAATTTACCTTAGATGTATTTACTATACTTTTAATTAAATCTGGAAATTGATCTAATATTAATAGAACTTTTTTAGCTTTAGATGAAAAAATTATATCTTTATTTATATTAGGTTTTTTAAGTTTATTCAATAAAGAAACTGCACGAGAATAACCATATTGAACTATATAAACAGGATTATTAGTATCATTTGAATTTGCATAATCTATATCAAATATAAAATTGTTACTTATTTCTCTAGTTAACATCATAAATCTTATAGCATCAGGTTTTGACACTTCTAATAAATCACTTAAAGTAACACTGGTTCCCGATCTTTTAGACATTTTAAATTCTTCACCATTTTTCATAAGTTTAACTAATTCAATTGTTAAAATATCTAGTTTGTCTGGTTCATAACCCATACATTTTAAAGCTATTTTCATTCTTGCTATATAACCCGAATGATCTGCTCCTCAAATATTTATTAATTTATCAGATTTTAGTAGTTTAGTTAAATGATAAGCTATATCAGGTAATAAATATGTATTGTTCCCATTACTTTTAATTAAAACACGATCCTTATCATCACCAAATTGAGTAGTATTTAAATATAATGCACCATCTTTTTTATATAAATTATCTGATAATTTATCTAAAACTGGTTTAATCAAATTATTATCAAGAATACTTTTTTCACTTGTAAATGTATCAAATTTGACATTAATACATTCTAAGTCATATTTTATTTTATCTAATAAAATATCTACTGCTATTTTTTTTAATTTGTTATATTTTGTTTCATTTATCTCTAAGAAATAATCACCATATTTTTCTTTAACTATTTTTGCTACATAAATAATATCATTACCTTTATAACAGTCAGTTGGCATTTCTTGGAAAATATTAAATAATTCTTTATATCTTACTAATAATGAATTAACTAAAATTTCAATTTGATGCCCTGCATCATTTACATAATATTCTGATTCAACGTTGTGTCCAGCATGTTTATATATGTTTACTAATGTACTTCCATATACTGCTCCTCTAACGTGTCCTACATGTAAATAACCTGTTGGATTTGCAGATACATATTCAACATTTATTTTTTGTTTTTGAATTATATTTTTTCCGTAATTATCTCTTTCCTTTACTATGTTATTTATAATATCAATAAATGCTATATCACTTAAAACAATATTTAAAAAACCTGGTTGAGCAATGTCTATTTTACTAATTCATTTGCTTTTTAATAATTTATTTTGAATTACTTTTGCTATTTCCATTGGACTTGTTTTTTTATATTGCTTTAAGATAAATGCTATATTCGTTGAATAATCGTATGAAATATCATTATTATTTAAATTTGGTTCATTAACTAAAAAATTTAAGTTATTAAAAGCTATCGCTGAATCAAAATAGTTTTCATCTTGAATTTTTTTTATTATTTCTAAAATATTTTCTTTTAACCTTTGTATAATAGTCATTTTTCTCCTATTTAATTAAAATAGTCTATATTTATAAATTATATATTATTTAATCATAAATATTTATAATTTATTATCAATAAAACACATTTAGATAAATAAAATTTTGGTAAAATATCAAATATAATTGCATAATAAGGGGAAATAATGGAAATAAATAAAACAGATATGTGTGAATGTAAACCTTTTTTTGGTTGTGTATGTGGACATGAAGTACCAAAAAAAGTTATAGATATTGTTAATGCTTTTGGAGGAATACATAATATTGTTGGTTTTAGCAATAGTGTTTCAGAATTAAGATATGATTTAAAAAACTTGTCTATAGTTTCAAAAGATGACTTAATTAAACAAGGTGCAACTAATATAACTTTCTTTTATGATCAAAATCATATTCATGTAGAATTTGGTGATGTGGTAGAAGAAGTAAATTTTGAAATTAAGAAATATTCACAAATTCTTAAAAAGCAAGAACAAAACACACAAACAAATACTACTAAAGAAACTAAAAATAAAACTGAATTTGAAATTGAAAAAGAATTAGAAGTTCTGTCATTAACAAATGGAAAAGTTATTGGGTTAAAAGAATTAAATGATGGAATTTTTTCTGAAGGTTTAGTAGGTAATGGTTTTGCTATTAAAATGGATACAAATCAAAAATCAATTGAATTAGTTGCTCCTTTTGATGGAAAAATTACTAATGTTCCTGCTAATAAAAATCAATTTATTTTTAAATCTAATAATGGTGTTGAACTTTTAGTATTAATTGGTTTAGATAGCCATAAACTTAATGGAATTGGTTTTATAAGTAAAGTTCAACCTAATACAAAAGTTAAATCTAATCAAGTAATTATGCAAATTGAAATCGAAAAATTTGTAAAAGAAAATATTGATACTCACTTAATTATTACTATAACTTCTGATTCCAGATTAAAAAATATCACTCAATTAGAATCAAACAGTGTATTAGAAAAAAAATTATTTAAATTAACTTAATTTAAAAATATAATGTAAATATATGAAAAATTTACATTATATTTTTTGTTAATGATATTTTCATTATATTTTTCATAAAAATAAAATTATTAAGTTTTTTTTATGTTCTTTATGTTTAATGTTCTATAATAATAAAACTTAATTTTTTAATATCAAGGAGCAAATATGAAAAAAAGAAATCACGTAATTATATTAATAAATGGTAAAAGAAGAAGTGGTAAGGGACTTTTAACAAATGCTTTATCTGAAAAACTTTCTCACAAATTCAATGATAATGTTCACATTTTGTCTTTTGCTGAACCTATTAAAAAAATCACACAACCTATTTTAGATGAAATCAACTGAGATCAAAAAGATAAAGAGATAGTTAGACCTTTATGAATTGCTATGGGAGAAGTAGGAAGAAATATTAACAATAACATTTGATGTGCTAAAGTATTTGATAAAATCAAAGAAACTATTGACTTGTCTATAGAAAACAATAAAAATACATTATTCATTATAGATGATATGAGATTCCCTAATGAATTAGATTATTTTAAGAAAAATATAAAAGATTTAGAAACTAAATTGAATCATGAAACAGATGTTTCTAAAGTTATTTCAATCAGAATTGAAAAATTTATGGATGCTGAAAAATTTGTAAAGGGTGTTGATGATAATTCAACAGAAATAAGTTTTGATAAATTAGTGAATATTGCTTTTGACCATATTATTCCACAAAATACAATGATTAATCAAGAATGGGTTGCTGATTTTAAAGGTGTTGAAATAGCAGCAAACACCATTATTCAAAACTTTTTTAAATAATGGCTCGTAAATATTGAAATAATATTCACTATATCATTGACAAAGAAAAAAGAGTAATAAAATTACTGCCAGATTTTTTTAATGAGTTAAAGACCTTTGATAAGCGGAAAGGTTATAAAAAAATTGGAGGTAGTTCTGTTGGTGATATTTTAATACAAAATAAATTTAAATCTCAATTTAATGCTTTTTGTCATATAACAAGATTAAAATTACCTGTTCTATCAAAAAAATATATTAATGCAGGAATTATTTTAGAACCTAAAATCTTTGACGTTTTAAGAAATACATTAAAAAATCAAAAAATTGAAAATTATAAAGCTGAAGATTATAATTATGATTATTTTGCTGGTGTTGATGATGTTTTAAGTGGTGTTCCTGATGGTTTTATGCCAGAACATAATATGATCTTAGAAATTAAAACTGCAGGAGAAAAAAAACAAGAATTATGGCAAAAAGATGGTGTTGATCCTTCTTATCGTAAACAAGCACAATTATATGCCATTTTAATGTCCAAAAAGTTAAATACAAGAATTGATAAATATAGTATAGTTGCACTTTTTTTAAAAGATGAAGAAGGAGATTATCTAAAACCAGAAGAAATTGATTTAACTAAAAGAAAAATAAAAACATACACATATAAAGTAAATGAAAATGAAGCAAATGAAGATATTAAACTAGTTAAAGATTGATATTACAAATTTACAAATACAGATATATCTCCTGAATTTAATTTTTTAGATGACGCAGATCAAATAGCATATTTAGAATGTCAAAATAATGAAGAATATCAACAATTAATTAATAAATGAAAAAGTATGGGAAAAGCAGATTTAGATTTCAATGATTAAACTAATAATAGCAACTGATTTATATGGTGGAATAGGTTATTTAAACAAATTACCATGAAATATACCAAATGAACTCAAATTATTTAATAAAATCACTCAAAACGCTACATTATTAATGGGTTTAAACACTTATTTAAGTTTACCTAGTTCATTTGATTTAAAAAATAGAAAAATTATTGTTCTAAGTAAATATATTGATTTTCCAAAGCATATAAAAATAAATCAAATATTAAATACTCAAGAACAAATAAATAATCTTTTTTTTAAATATAGAGAAAATAAAAAAGATTTATTTATTTGTGGCGGGAAATCAGTTTATGAACAATTTTATAATAAAGCAAATATTATAATTATTTCTGTTATTAACAACATTTATAAAACAGATACAAAAATTTCATTTATAAATAAAAATAAATTAATAGATGAAAATATAATTTATAAAGATAAAGATTTTATTACATATCAATATGAACTAAATTAAAGATGAAAAGGAACTGTATTATATTTTGTGTAAATTCTCTTTAACTTACTTTTTAAAGTAAGAGAAAAGTGATAGCAAAACACAAATCTGGTTCTATTATAAGAGAAAAAACCAAACAAAATGTCAAAAAGACGGAATGTCATTTCCGCTTTTTTGCTTTTTGTTTGGTTTTTGTTTTTTTAACCCTTCCGTCCCTTGATTGCAATCAAGGGATACCTTACTTTTTTAAAAAAAAGTAAGACAAAAAACTTTAATTTTAAAAACAATTTTTAGTTGTTTTCCTGCGTTTCCCAGAATCTCTAAAAATAGTTAGTTTTTAGAGATTTTTATATAACTATGTTATATAAACTTTTTAGTTTTTATACTTGTTATTACTTGTTATTATGATATAATTAAATTATGAAACTTATGCTTTACAATACTTCAGGTAAAAATACAGTTTATAAAAATATTGGATATTTTGATAATTCGGGTTCTTATAGAAAAAATGTAAAAATTTTAGGTTTGGGAAATAGTTTGTATTTGAAAGAAATAAATCCGGACTATGAAAAAATAATAAAAAGAATAATAACCAAATATGATGAAAGAGTTAATGTAACTT
>NZ_JNKA01000032.1 GCF_000701865.1 Mycoplasmopsis felis ATCC 23391
AAAACGTAAAGAATCACAAGTTCATCAATTAGTAGCAAGCATAATTCAAAATGATTTAACAAACGTTAATATTATTGATCCTGTTGTAATGGATGTCAAATTATCCTCAGATTTATCAGTTTTAAAAGTGTATGTTAATTTATCAGAAAATGTACAAAAAGGTATCATTGCATTAAATAGTTCAGCAAGTTATGTTCGTAAAATACTTTCAAAATCACTTAATTGAAGAAAAGTTCCTGAAGTAAGGTTTTTTATAGATGAAGTATCTGCAACAGGTTCTGCAATTGATGCAATATTAAGGAAAATAAAAGAAGAAAACTAGAGCAAAATATTTTGTTCTAGTTTTCTTGTGTTAAATTTTTTATAAATTATTTATATCTAATAGATTTAGTAAAATCATATTTATCTATAAAATCTATTGTTTGATTTAAAACCTTTTCATCATTAATATCATTTGTATTAATAATATAATAGGGAATATTATATTTATTTACTAAAAATAAAAATAATTCTTTATATAAAGAGTGTAATCTTTTTAAATAATATTCATTTATCTCAAAATTATCTATTTCAATCTTTCTTCCTCTACTTAGTATTCTACTTTTAATAGTATCAAAATCAGCATCTAAGAAGATTGCTAAATCAGGGTTATCATTTAAATTAATAATATGTTCGAATAAAGCATTAAATGCTTGTGTATATCTATATGGTTTTTTTTCTAATGTAACAAGTGCAAAAATATAATGCTCTAAGTTAAACCTATCTAGAAACATATAGTGTTCTTTATGATTTCTATCTTTTAAAAATAATTTCTCTTTTTTAGCAAAAGTATCTGATAGTGATTCAATAATATATGATTGAAAAGCAATATCTATATTTGGTTCTTTTTCATAAACTCATTTCAAAAAAGTATTAAAAACATCATCATCTTGAGCAAACTCTTCTAACAAATAAGATTTATGATAATGTTGATTTAAATGTTTTGATAGTGTTGATTTGCCAGAACCTATCATTCCACTAATTGCTATAACCATTATTTTCTACTTACATTTGATAAATCAAAATTATCTATGATAGAAATTGCTTTTTTTAAAACTTCTTCTTCTGTTAAATTATTTGTATCAATAATTACATAATTTAAATTATATTTATTTGCTTGTTTAATAAATAAGTCTTTATAAACATTAAATAAATTTTCAAAATAACTTTTATTTTGAAAATAGTTATTTGTTTCTACTTCTCTCCCTCTTGAAAATAACCTTTTTTCAAAAGTTTCATAAGACATATCTAAATAAATAGCTAAATCCGGTGTTTCTTCTTTTGTTATTAAAAATTCAAATAGTGCATCATAACCATTTAAATAACTTAATCCTTTAGGTTTTAAATTCACATGAGCAAAAATATAATGTTCTACACTAAAACGATCTAAAAAGATATGATCTTTTGCAAAATCTTTATTTAAATTTCTAAAAGTATTAAATAAATCATGTAATTTAGTTGTATGATTTTCTACAACATATGTTTGAAAACCCATTGTTAAATTTGGTTGTTTTTCATACAACCACTTTAAAAAAGTATTAAATACAACATTATTTTCATCATATTCTTCTAATATCATTGAACTTTTATAATGTTCATTTAATTTTTGTGACAGAGTACTTTTCCCGCTGCTTATCATTCCGCTAATTCCAATTAACATAATAACTCCTTTAATTTGATAGTTATTTATTATAAACAAAAAATATCTTTTTATTAAATTACTTTTTTCGATTTTTATCTTCAAAAAAAAATTCGTTAAGAATATTAAATTTAAATAAAATGCTTTGAGAAATTGCAAAATGATAATATAATCTATTTTCAGACTTAGGAGGACTATGAATTTAAAAAGACCAGAAGGTACATTAGAAATTATTACTGGACCTATGTTTTCTGGTAAAACAGAAGAATTACTAAAAAGATTAAAAATATTAGAAATTGCTGAAGTTAATACAATTGTGTTTAAGCCTTCATTTGATGTTCGTTTTGATGAAAATAAAATAGTTAGTAGGACAGGTGCTAAAACAAATGCTATAGTTATAAAAGAATCTTCAGAGATATTAAAGCATTGAAATTCTGAGTTCAAGGCCGTAGCAATAGATGAAGTAAATTTTTTAGATGATGGAATATTCAAAGTAATTGACAAATTAGTTTTAAATGGAGTTAGAGTTATTATTAGCGGTCTAGATATGGATTATTTAAGAAGACCTTTTGGAGTAGCACCCGGTTTGCTAGCTATAGCAGATGATATAACTAAATTAAAAGCCGTTTGCTTATTATGTAAATCAGATGCTGCTTTTTCATTTAGAAAAGAAAACAATAATGACTTGAATTTTCTGGGTGATTCAGAATATGAAGCAAGATGTAGAAAATGTCATATCTTGGGCGAAAAAAATAAATTGAAAATATCTAAAAATAAATAGCAAAAGTTTCTTAATATGAAACTTTTTTTATTATTAAAATGTATAATTATAAAAATTTAAAAGCAGGTTTATATGATTACAAAAATTAAAGGTACTAAAGATTATAATTTTATTGAATATGAATTAAAAAATTTTATTAGTTCTATTTTTGAAGAACTTTGTCTAAAAAATGGTTTTAAATTCGTTGAAACTCCAATTATTGAATCAACTCATTTATTTAAAAGAACAGTTCAAGATTCAGAAATTGCACAAAAGGAAATGTATGATTTTCTAGATAAAAGTCAAAGAGAAATTTCTCTTAGACCAGAAGGAACAGCACCTTTTGTTAGAGCTTATATAGAAAATAAGTGATATACTGAACAAAATCAAAGGTTTGCTTACAATATGCCTATGTTTAGATATGAACAACCTCAAAAAGGTCGTTATCGTCAATTTTATCAAGCTGGAGTAGAATTTGTTGGAGAAAAAAACTATTTAAAAGATATTGCAGTAATTTATCTTGCAGCTGGTATTTTAGATTATTTAGAAGTTCCTTATAAGCTAAAAATTAACTCTATCGGAAACTTAGAATCAAGAAAAAACTATGAACTAAGTTTAAAAAATTATTTAATTAAATTTAAAGATCAATTAACACAAGAATCACAAAAAAGATTGCTTGAAAACAATGTATTAAGAATATTAGATGATAAGATAGATTCAAAACTAGATTTTATAAAAAGCTCACCTAAAATAAAAGATTACATATCAGAAGAATCTCAAACTTATTATAATAATGTAAAAATAAAACTAGATGAACTAGGAATTGAATATCTTGAAAGTAATGAATTGGTTCGTGGTTTAGATTATTATGATGAAGTAGTTTTTGAATTTGTTGCAGATACTAAAGATATTGGATCTCAATCTACTATAATTGGTGGTGGTAGATATTCTAATTTAATAAAAGAATTGGGTGGACCAGATTTATCAAGTGTAGGTTTTGGTTTTGGCATTGATAGATGTGCATCTTTAATCAGAGAAAGGTTTATCAAAAGTACTAATATAGAACAGGAAATAAATAATTGTGATATCTATGTAAGTTCTTCTTTAAATGAAACTAATTTATCTAAATTATTTGATTTGACTTATAAACACTTAATCAACTTATTTCCTTCTGTTGAATTTGAGTTTAATGTAATAAAAAGTAAAAAATTATTTGAAAAAGCAAACAAGAAAAATGCAAAAATAATTATTTATGATGATAAGATGCTACAACCTAATATGTTTTGTGCTAAAAACTTATTAACTAATGATAAAATAATTTTCCAAAACAACAATCAAGGAATTGCAGATTTATTAAGATTTCTAGAAGAGTGCGATTTAGATATAGATATCAATGAATTAGAAGAATATATTGAAGGATTAATTAGTAATGAATAAAACAATAAATAACAATGAATTAAACTTATCTAATTTAAATGATCAGGTTATATTGTATGGATGAGTAGCAAACAAAAGAAAATTTGGCGAAATTAATTTTGTTGATTTAAGAGATAAACATGGTATAACACAACTTGTTTTCAATGAACCAATAAACTTTCCTAAAGAAAGTGTTTTAGAAGTTAGAGGTACCGTTAAAGAGCGTAAGGATAAAAATTATGATTTGCCTACTGGTGAAATTGAAGTTTTTGTTCAACAATATAAGGTACTTTCTTCATCAAGAGAATTACCATTCCAAATAAGAGATGATATAGAAGTTAAAGAAGAATTAAGATTAAAATATCGTTTTTTAGATTTAAGAAGACCTATAATGCAAAAAACAATTGCTCTTAGAAATAAATTTATTTTTGCTGTTAGAGAATTTTTACAAAATGATGGGTTTTTAGAAATAGAAACTCCGATTCTTTCAAAAGCTACACCAGAAGGTGCTAGAGATTTCTTAGTTCCTACAAGAAATATAAATGAATTTTATGCACTCCCTCAATCACCACAATTATTCAAGCAACTATTAATGATTTCTGGTTTTGAAAAATATTTTCAAATTGCACGTTGTTTTAGAGATGAAGATTCTAGAAAAGATAGACAACCAGAATTTACTCAACTAGATATTGAAGTTAGTTTCACAGATGTAGAAACTTTTCAAAGTAAAATTGAAAAATTATTTAAGTATGCAATGAAAAAAGTAATGGATGTTGATATACAAATACCTTTTCAAAGAGTAAATTATGATGATTGCATTAGAGATTTTGGTTCGGACAAACCTGATTTTAGATATGACAAAAAAATAATTGATATAAATGATTTTTGTAATGATTCTAATTTCAACATTATAAAAAACGAATCATCAAAAAGATTATTAAAAATTTCTGAAATCATAACTAAAAAAGAGTTTAAAATACTTGAAGAAATAGCAAAGAAAAACAAGGCAAATGCATTATTTTACTTTACTGTTCAAGATGGTGAAATTTTAGAATCAAACTTTGCAAATAAAGTTATGGAAAGTATTAAGAAATTAATAAATAAATTTGAAAATAAAGATGGAACTTATTTAATTGTAGCTAATAACTTTGAAAATGCATCTCAAAGTCTTGGAGCAGTCAGAGTTGAACTAAACAATTGATATAAATGAGCAAAAGATGAATTTAATTTCAAATGAATTGTTAAATTTCCAATGTTTGAATATGATAATGAAAATAATAAATGAGATGCAGCACATCACCCATTTACTCAATTTGATAATACTATCGAAGAACTAAATACACTACCTAAAGAACAAATAAAAGCTAAAAGTTATGACTTAGTTTTAAATGGTTTTGAATTAGGTTCTGGTTCTGCAAGAATTTATGATAAAGAAGTTCAAGAAAAAATGTTTGAATTAATTGGTTTATCAAAAGAAGAACAAGAAATGAAGTTTGGCTTCTTCTTGAATGCTTTAAATTACGGAGTACCTCCACATTGTGGAATTGGTTTAGGTATTGATAGAATAATTATGATATTGGCAAATTTATCAACCATTAGAGATGCTATTGCTTTCCCTAAAAATTCTAAAAACCAAGATATTTTCACTAATGCACCATCAGGTGTAGAACAAAAACAATTAGATGAATTATTTATTTCAGTTAAGAATTAAGAAAAATAAGGCAAATGCCTTATTTTTAAATATTGAACTTAAAGTAATTATGTTCTCTAAGTTTTTTAAATCTAAAAGTTAAAAAGAGTTGAATCTTTAATAAATTAACTCAAGCAATATTTAATGAATTCTTTTTATATTTAAATATAAAAATAAATTTGGTTATTAAGAATGCGTTTGTTCAGATAAAAAATAAATATGCAAAAACATTAAATATAATTGTGCCTATCTGAATAAAATTAGGTTTTATTAGCATATAGATACCAGCTACTAATAAATATAAAGCAAAAAGATATGAAATAAAATAAAGTATTATTCTCGCTATTCTTGTTGAGTCTTGAAAATATAATTCACTGTATATCAGTGTTTTTTCTTTAATGTGTGTAATCTGCATAAATTATTCTACTGTATTTGTCTAAAAACATTCTATATTCAGATTTCTTCATCATATTATTTCAATCTTCTCTAACCTTTTGAATAATCCATTAAGTACTCATAAAGATGCTGAAAGTCAGTTATATCAATTCATATTATTAATAGTAGATATAATAAGATTTAAAATATCAGAGAATTTGTCAAAATTTGTTTGATTTTCTAAAATATATAACAATGATTCGGCTGAATCTAATATTAATTGTGAGGTATTACCAAAAATGTTAGGTATAAATGAAACTGCAGTATTAATTAAATCAATATAGTTAATAACTTTGTCAACATAAGTACCACTTGCAAAACCATTTAATGAACTTGTAACATCAGATATTCCATTTGTTACCTTCTCAAAAAATTTTGAACTTGTCTTCTATATCTTGCAACAGAAACTATGAAATTTGATACATAGTTCTTTAATTCAATAACTTCTTTTTGTTCTAAGTATTTATATATAGAACTATCTTTATATTTTTCTTGAGTTAAGACTACTTTTTGGTGTTTTTTCTTATTAATATATTCAACTTGTGATGAAAGTTCTTCAATATTATTTGATGTAATATTTATTAAATCAAATAAACTGTTCTGCATTTCACTGTCTAAATTTAGGTTTAGTATTATTTGTCTTAGTTCATTTTCGTTAAATTTCTTTTCATAAATAGATGTACTTAATTTAGCTGTTTCTATTTTTAAATTATCATATGGTATAAACATAATTCTCCTAATTCATATTTAACAAATTTTCATATCTAGTTTGTATAAATCTGAAATATATTTCTCTTAAATCAATTTCATTTGTACTTTGATAATTAAAGACAAAGTTTTTTCAAAGATTTGGTTTATTAGTGAGTTTGTGATTTGATAAAAAATCATTTTTTGATTCATATGAATTAAATTTAATAATTGGATTGAAT
>NZ_JNKA01000033.1 GCF_000701865.1 Mycoplasmopsis felis ATCC 23391
ATTAAATAAAGAACAAGTATTGCAAGAAATTCAAACTGGAAAACCAAAATTATTAGTTTTTTATGCACAATGATGTGGACCATGTAGAATGTATAAATCTTCATTAGAAGAAATTGCATCTAAAGATGGACTTGATGTTTTAAGAGTAGATATTGATGCTCATAAGGAATTTGCAGGTGAAGCGGGAGTACAATCAATACCTTTTTCAAAAGTTTATAATAATGGAAAACTTGTGAAACAATTTACTGGTTTTAAACCATATGAAGTTCTTAAACAAGATGTACAAGAAATATTAAAATAATCACTTTAGAAAGTGATTATTTTTTATATGGTGCCGACAACTGGACTTGAACCAGCGACCCCTTCCTTACCATGGAAGTGCTCTGCCTGCTGAGCTATGACGGCAATTAATTTAATTATATCATAAATATTTTAATATAATTAAATTAATGAAAGTGATTTGGCTATATATAAAAATAATTTTTAAAACTATCTTTTTTCATATTTTTAATGCTTCACAAATTTCACATAATAATATCAAGAAGAGTGAATTCAGTAAGAAGGATTTAATAGATAATAGCACAGTTATAGAAGATGATAAAAAATAATTGTCTTTAAATTCTATATTTGAACTTTATTAAAAATAAGTAATATTAAAAAACATATACTATAGTTAGATGTTTAACTTATTTAGTATATGTTTTTTAATATTTGAAATTAGGAATTATGCTAATTCTACTGGTTCACTGTTTTTATCTTGGTATTGAACTTTATAACCTAAACTTTTTAGTTGTTCATATAAGTTATTTTCACCACTAGGAACATAAATATTTGTAGTTTCTTTAGTGAAAGCACCATTTGAATATGCTATTAATGTTGAAAGGTTTGCTATTCCATCACCATCTAATTTGTGTCCTGGAATTCTTGGAGAAATTTTAATATTCTTTGTATTATTTCCATTTGAAAATACTATTTTACTTCTTGGTGTTCCGAACCCTTTATCTAGAATATATGCAAATTGAGCTTTATTTAAGTTATCTGTATCTGTTTCTCAAGTGCTTGATTCATTGTATAAAGCAATACGTTTTAACTTACGTAAGTTAACACCCTTACCTTTTTTAGAATCTCAGAATTCCATGTTTTTGAGACCTTTTGCTTGAGGTACTCTTGTTAAGTCTATTCCAATTGGATAACTGTTTCCACCTTCATTGTGATCCGGATTTAGACCCGGTCCGAATCCACCTTGGAAAATACGCTCGTTATTTCTTACATAATATGCCATTCTTAAACCTAAGTTAATTCTAGTCATATCTGTTTCAGAAATTCAATCAGTTGCTTCAAATCCTAAACTGTCAAATGTTATACGTGAATAAATTCTATCATATGGACTATAACTACCTGAAACGTTGTAATCGGCCATATTAACATAAGCAGTTTTCTTTAAAGCTCATGGATTAATACTTCATTGTTCAACTAGTGAGTTTTGTGAAGTATAAAGACCTAATTCATCAATTTCTTTTTCTTCTAAGGCAATTAATGAGCCGGTGTTAAAACTTTCAAAGAATAATTCAAGTAATGGTAATTTTTGAGGTAATGCTGCAAGTACATCTTTTAATTCTTGACTTGCTCCAGAACGACCAATGTTTTTAATTCTATAACCTGTAATTTCTTTATTGTTTGCTTGTAATTTCTTAATAAAGTCAATTGATTTTTGATATCCACTTAGATTAGAAACGTCAATTGAAACTAAATATCCATCTTTTGTCTTACTTGGGTTATTAGGTTGTTTAGTTAATTTTTCAACCTTGATTCCATCTGCAGAACCAACATTGTATTCAGAAGAAAACTCATTTGTTACATCAGTTTTATTTCAACCTGGATATTCACCTTTTTCTATGTTTCCACTAGGTCTATTTCATTGTGAATCGCTTCCGAATACACGTTTTTCTAAGTTATTTCTTTTTATTTCAGTTACTACTGAATTAAATATTGGTGATACTGAATATGAGTTTAATTTTCCGTCTTTATCTACATAAATATTATCATTATCAGAATCGATATAAAAACCTTTATCTAAATCACGTTTTAATGTATCTGATAAATCTGTAAATTTATTTGGGTCAATATGCATAGCAATTCATAAATGACCTACTTTTAAATATTCTTTTCCGTATCCTCTAACTGGAGGTATATATTCAAAAGTTTCTGGTTTATTAAATCATTCTTCATATTTATTTTGAAATTCATCAAGCATAAATTGTTTTGCATTACCTGCTTCAATTAATGCTCTATATTTATCAAATAATTTTAAAATAATATTTAAATCACTAGGACTTCTATCTAAATAATCCTGTAATTCATCATGTCCAGCAACTTGATAATGTTGATTGTAAAATTGTGTAACTACTCCACTTTTACCAAAGAAAGTATTTTGAAATTTATTAAGTGCTGTTTTACCATTGTTTATAGAGTTTGTTATATTTTCTGCTGATGGTGTTACAGAAATAACATTTGGTGTTAGTTGAGCAATATAATCAATTCTATTAGTTATTCCTGCTTCTCTATCACTTTGATGTATTACTCTAGGCGGTTGTTCTTGATATACTACGTCTATTTTACCAACAGCTGTATCAATTGGTTTTGAAACAATGTCAGATTCTTTTTTTTCTGGTGGTTTTGGAGTTGGTAATGGTGTTGGTTTTGGTTCAACTATTTTTGGTGGTTCTGGTTTTTCAATTACCTTAGGTGGTTCTGGTTTATCAGGAAGAATATTTGGAGGGTTAATGATTTTGGCAGGTGGATTAGGTTTTTCAATTACTTTAGGAGGTTCTGGTTTAACTGGTAAATTAAAATCAGTTGATGCAATATTGGAATTACTTGTATCTACTCTATCATTATTAATTAATAAAGGTGAAATTTCTTTAACATTAAAATCTGTTCCTTTAGGTGTATCACTTGATAAATGAGTTGTTATACCAACAAAAACAGAACCTAAAGGTATAATTGCTAGTGAACCTAATATATATTTACTATGTCTTTTCATATTTCTCCTATTTATTTGCTGTAAATTGGTATTTTTCAGGAATAGTATCTAAACCTTCTTTAAATAGTCATGTTCTTTTGTTTGGATATAAAGACTTAATTGTTTCTCTAAATGATTTTGCTTGGTCTTTTCCACCACCATAAACAACATCATATTGAGGTAAGTTATAACCATTAAATAAGTTTTCAAAATCAAATCCTTGACTTCTAATAGCAAGACCTGAAGTTAATACTTGTTGTAAGTATGCTGTTGTTACAAGACCAACTAATTCATTTCTTTGATTTCTAACAGATGACCCAGATGCACCACCACCTGGAGCATATCCTTTATACAAGTATGCCAATCCACTTTGGTAATATGGTTTCCCATCATCATTTGATACATATGTTTTACCAACAACAGGAGCACTTAAAAATCTATCATAAACTCCATGTTTTTCTTTAAATGTTCTTAATATTACTGAATGAGAAAGATGATTTCCTCTCTCTAATCTTTTTCTTTTTTCTTGGTCTTGAGGAATTGCTGATTTATAAAGGTTATAATCTGCATTTGTTCATAATGAGAATGTGTTTTTTGCATTCTTAAGGGCATATGCATCCTCATATTGATCTAAGTAAAAATCTAAAAATCCATTTGAACTTGTTGCAGGATATGAAACACCATATAACTGATCATATTCTTCAAATGGTTTTTTATCCTTTTGATTTTTAATAATTGGAACATCTATTTTATCATGTGAACTTAAATAATCATATGTAGGAAGTGATAACTTTTTATTTTCTGGTAAATTAGCATAATCATTTGTTACATATTGAGCAAATTCTTCTGGTGTACTTTTACCATATAGTTCATTAGAACCACTTAATTTTGAAAAGTCTACTTCAAATATTGCAATATCTAAGAATTCTTTTGTTGTATTGCTTTTATCTGTAGAAAAACTATTTGGATCTCAATTAAAGAAATCTCTTCCATCCATAATTCTCTTGAATGCTTTTTTAGGTAATGAAAAAGTATTTATTTTATCTTCTAAAAAGTTTACTTTTAGTGTACTAAACAATGATGGGTATTGTTTATCCAATCTTGTTAATCCAAAACCAGATATATTATTTTCATCAAAACCATCTACAACGTGATAATTAGTAGCAAAATAGAATTTTGTTGGGTATTTACCATTTTCTGCTAATTCATAATCTAATATAAAACTTGTTCCATTTCCATTTACTTGATTTCTACTTGAATTTTCTAAATTAGTAAAGTTTTCTGCTTTATCAATTTGTCTTAAAACAGTTTGTTTTGTAATTTCACTTAATGTATTGTTTGCATTAACGCGTTGTTTTAATTTTTCACGTTGATTTTTAACATACTCTGTATAAATAACAGCTGCTTTTTCGTGGTCGTTATTATTTTGTTTAACAAGTTCTTCTCATATTTGCATTCTATATCTTTCTAGAACACCATGAGAACTATCAGATTTTATTTTTCCTAATATTTCTTGTTTTTTCTGTTCATCTGTTATTTTATTTGCTAATAATTTTAAATCTTCGTCATTTTTTAACAATTGAGCAATTGTATTTCTTTCTGATTCATTATCTGAGTACAATCATCTATTGAATGAAGTTTGAAATGTTTGATGAGCAATATTAACATAATGTTCATTTGTTAATGTTCTTGCTAATCCCACATTTTTATATTGATCTTTTCCATATCAATCAACTCATGAATTTAATGTACTGTTACTTGTTTTTTTAATATTTAATCCGACTAAGCTATTTCCGGTTGTATCGTATTCAGGTACTGTTCAACCTAAATCATTCATTGTATCATAATCAGGAAGCCCTAATTTTTTTGCTTTTTCATTAAATTCTTGTTTTTTAGTTAAATTAATATTTGTTGACCTTGCATATTGTTGTGATTTAATGCTTGATAATAATGCTTTAATATCTTTTTCATATTTTTCTAAATTACTTGAATTAAAATAATTAACTTCTTCATTTGCACTAGGCCTTGAATTTGGGTTTTGTAGTTTAGGTGTATTATCTACTTTAAAACCTCTTAATGTAAAAAATTGATTTATATCATCATTATCATTAAAATTCATAAATAATGTTATTTCATTATTGTTTTCAGAATGATTTAAAACTCTAAACTTTAATCTTGGTTCTTTTGCAGTTATAGTTAAATATTCATCAATATTATCTAGATATTCTTGTGCTGTTTTTGAATTAAAAGGGTATCTTGTTGAATAGTCAAAAAGAGTATTGAAATCTTTATTTTTTATAAATTCTTTTGTTTCATTATCATTAAAGTAATTAATAGTAACAGTTGTATCTGTTCCATTTGTACTTCCATTTCCATTAGCAGGTGGAATTGGATTTTCACTTCCTTGTTTGTCTAATGGTTTAGAACTTTCTGGAGGTGTTGGGTTTTGAGGTGTTTCGCTCCCTGGTTTAGAAGGTTGTTTATCATTGCAACTTGCTGCTATTAGTAATGGTGACATCACTGTTAAACCTGTAAGTAAAAATTTAATTTTTTGATATTTTTTCATTTTAAATTCTCCTTTTGGTTACAATAACCTAATTTACCTCTAAATTATACTATTATAAAGGTATATAACAATAAGTAGGAAAAAGACAATAAAAGTATTAAAAAATACTTAAAAATTAACTTTTATTACTATATTTAAGATATTTTTATAAGTTAGAAAATTTAAATAAAGTTCTTCAAAAAAAAAAAAAAAACACTTATATGAATTTTAATTAAGTGTTTTTTTAGTTTTTTAATAAGTTCTTTTTTGTGGTTTTGCAGAAGAATTTAATAAACATAAATATACTTAAAATATATTTTATTTGTTATTAATTAAATTATTAATTAATATAATCTTTTATAAATTTTATTATAAGAATTATGAAATTTAAATGGTTAATTATTTAAATCAATTAGATTATACAAACATTTTTTGCAATAAAGCTTCTTTAATTTGTTTGAGTTTGTTTAGTTTGGAATTGTAAAGATTGATTAGGGTATCAATATTACTAAAAAAATCTCCGATTTTTTGTTGTTCGGAAATATTCGGTAATAGAATATTTAG
>NZ_JNKA01000034.1 GCF_000701865.1 Mycoplasmopsis felis ATCC 23391
AAAAATTGACTGTCATGTTTTTGTATATATCTAGTTTTCAAAGAACTTTTTTTGTTTGCTTGAATATTATAACACTAAAAATTTTTTTCAAAATATTTTTTTACTTTTTTTGTTTTAACAAAAATTAAAGATATATAAAAAACATATGAATAAGAAAAAAATTAAATTTATATTTTTTAATATTACTTTATTTAGCATTCTCCTGACTTCATTATCTTTTTATTTATATTTTAAAAACAATAATATAAATAGTTTCATTAAAGTTAAAATAAGTAATGTTATAGATGGTGATACTATAAATGCAATAGATAATAAGAATAAAAAATACATTATTAGATTATATGGAATTGATACTCCTGAAATAAAAAAAGATTCTGTTAATGAAGAACTTGCTATATATGAAGATAAATACGGAAATTTAGCTAAAAATTATTTGAAAAATAAATTAAGTGAATTAAATAATGAAATATATATGAAAATAATAGAAAAGGATAAATATCAAAGATATGTTTCTATTTGTTATTTTGACAATAATTTTTATTTTAAAAATAGTCTTAATTTTAATTTGGTTCAAAACGGTTTTGCAAGGGTTCATTATATTCAAGATACAAATTACAAACAACCTTATTATACTAAGGATAAATATCAAAAAGAATTTTATAAAGTAATCTTAGAATCTCAAAATTATGCAAAACTTCACTATCTAGGAATCTGACAACATAATCAAATAGATATATTTCATAAAATGTAATATATAAATATAATGTTATAATTATATTTATTAATTATAATTAATAAATCATTTAATAAATGGAGTGATAAAATGTCAGAAAATAAAAAGAATGAATATAATGCTTCTAATATAAAACACTTGGAAGGTTTAGAACACGTTCGTAAACGTCCTGGAATGTATATCGGAAGCACTTCAAAATCTGGTTTACATCATATGGTATGAGAAATAGTTGATAACTCTGTTGATGAGGCAATGGCAGGTTATGCTAAAAAAATAAATATTACTATTACAAAAAACGATGAAATTATAGTTGAAGATGATGGAAGAGGTATACCTATTGGTATGCATCCTAAATTTGGAATAAGTGCTTTAGAAGTTGTTTTAACAAAATTAAATGCTGGTGGAAAATTTGAATCTAATGCTTATAAGGTTTCAGGTGGTTTACATGGTGTGGGTGCTAGTGTTGTTAATGCACTTAGTGATTCAATGAAAGCATGAGTTAAAAGAGATGGTAATATTTATTATGCTGAATTCGGAAATGGCGGTCAAACTATCAAAAGCACAAGCATAATTGATACATACCAAGGAAATGAAACTGGAACTAAAATTCAATTCCATCCTGATTTTAAAATAATGGATAAAATTCCATTTGATAAAGAATTAATACTTGATCATGCAAAACAAATAGCTCACTTAAATAAAGGTTTATTCATAAGTGTTAACGATTTAAGAGACAATACTTATAATGAATTTCAATATGAAAACGGAATTGTAGACTATGTTAAGGAATTAACTCAAGGTTATAAACCTATTACAACAGATGTTATATATGCTTCTGGAGATTATAAATATATTAATGACATTAATCAAGAAGAAGTTATTATAGGAGTTGAAGTAGCAGTTCAATATTTAGAAGATTTATATAGATCAAATATTATTTCATATACTAATAATATTTCAACTCATGAAGGTGGGTCACATCTTTCTGGATTTTATGATTCTTTAATGAGATTAATTAACACTTATGCAATCGAAAAAGGTTATTTAAAAAATGAATCAGATAAATATACACGTGATGATTTAATTGAAGGATTAACTGCTATTATTTCTATTAAACATCCTGATCCCCAATTTGAAGGACAAACAAAAGGTAAATTAGGTTCAAAGGATGCTCGTAGAGCAGTTAATGAAATTTATTCAAACGTTCTAGAAAGATTTTTAAATGAAAATCCTAATATAGCTAAAAAAATTGTTGAATTAGCATCTTTAGCTAAAAAAGGAAGATTAGCTTCTAATGCAGCAAGAGATAATGCCAGAAGGAAAAATGTTTTTGAAAGTGGTGGTTTACCAGGTAAATTATCAGATTGTGCTTCAAAAAATGCTGAAATTAGTGAATTATATTTAGTTGAGGGTAATTCTGCTGGTGGGTCTGCTAAGATGGGACGTGACAGAAATACACAAGCCATCTTGCCTTTAAGGGGTAAAATCTTAAACGTAGAAAAAACTAGACCAGAGCGTGTTTTTGATAACGAAGAAATTATGTCATTAATTACTGCATTAGGTACTGGTTTAGGTGATAATTTTAATATTAATAAACTTAGATATCATAAAATAGTTATAATGACTGATGCTGATGTTGATGGTGCTCATATTAGAATCTTATTATTAACATTTTTTTATAGATATTTTAAACAACTTATTGAATATGGTTTTATCTATATAGCTCAACCTCCTTTGTATAAAATCCAACAAAATAAATTCGTTGAATATGCATTTAATGATGCACAAAAAGATGAAATTATTGCTAAATTAAATCCAAATCAAAAAATTACTATTCAAAGATATAAGGGACTTGGTGAAATGGACCCAGAACAACTTTGGGAAACAACTATGAATCCAACTAATAGAAAAATGCTTCAAGTACAAATTCAAGATGCATATAAAGCTGACAAAATATTTGAAACATTAATGGGTGATAATGTATTACCAAGAAAACAATTCATAGAAGAAAATGCTAAATATGTAAAGAATATTGATTTATAATAAAATTAAAAACCAAACAAACTAAGATATTAAATTAGTGTTGTTTGGTTTTTGAATCTTATTTTTGTTCTTAATCATCAATTTTATTTTTTATATAAATCAAATTATAATCAAGACACTCTTGCATTATCTTCAGAATGTATTCTTTACTAGAAGTATCTTTAAATTTAAATTGTAAATCACCGTTTCCTCAGTGTCCTTTATTTCCGATATATTCGCATATATTAAGTTCATCACTTTTTAAATATTTATCTTTCATATTTAGTATTATTTTGAGATACTCTTTTTCAAATATAATTGAAATAACACTTCTTATTTTATTCATATAATAAAGTTTATATGTAATATATCACTTATTGTAAGTGGGTTTTATTTCATATGGTTGATCTAAAAATCAATTATTAATGATATGATACAAAGTTTCTGTTTTTTCTGTTTTTATATATCTATCTAATATATTTGAATTATCCTGATTATTATTTGAGTTTTCAATTATGTCTTCTTGTTGATCAGGATATTTTCATATTTTAATAGCTTTATTAAATAATCAAGTAGACCTATCATCGATTTCTTGTTCTGTTCATTTAGATAAGTTTAATAAAGAATCATTAATTCTGAAACCTGAATCACTAAAACCATTTTTCATATTTTTCTTTTCATCAAATGATTTATCACTCATTTCTGAATTATAAGAAGTTAAAGTTAAATTTCCTATTTTATAAAGATAATTTTCTTGTTTACTTTTTCATTCGCTTCCTAAAACTTCTCTCCATTCCTTATTTAAATTTCTGTTTTGAGGAAGTATATGTTCTAAACTTAATAAATCTAAATTAATAGGTGTTTTATTAAAAAATTTTTATATATTTTTTAATATAAATCAAGGTAATTGTTTTTGTTTAAAATTATTTTCTATAAATGATTGTTTAAATTTATTATCATCCGGGAACTCTCTTGAGTCTTTTCCATTTATTAAAAAATTATTTATTGATTGTTCATAATTTTCGTCTTCTATTTTTTGAATTAAGTCTTCAAATATTTTATTTAGTGAACTAGAAGGAATTGAACAAATTTTTCTTCTTACTAAGAAACTAATACAAATTTCTAATATATTAATTAAAGTCTGATAATCTATTAATTTATTTTCAGCATCATTTAACACCTTAAGTAAAAGAACAAAAGAAGGTGTATTATTTAGTTCAACAAATTGTTTGAAAAAGAAATTTAGTTTGTCATCTTTTTCTCTTAAAAAAAGAAAGTTTGTATATATTTTAGCATTCTTGTATATATCTTTTAACAATAATTCAGGTTCAATAAAATCTTTATTAAATAATCTTCACTGTTTAAATTCTTCATATATTTTATTGTTTTTAGGTATCCTTTTTAATTTTAATGTTAAATAATCTTTGAAAAACAATTCAAAACTATCACTTCTTAATTTAAAGTTATTATCTTTAAATAAATCCTCGATTTTTTTTCAGTAATTTTGATATAAATAATTTTGCTCTTCTACTTGGATACCTATTAAAACATTATTTCGTATTAAATCAGTTTTAGTTAAAGGTTTCCCAGTAGAGCTTATGGTTTCAAAAACTTCTTGTGGGTTGTTTGTGTCATCATGACCTATTTCAATAATGCAAATTTCTAATCTATCAATACACTCCTTTAGAGTTTCAAAAGGTAAAGCATATTCTTTTATTAATTTCTTAAACAAATTATAATTTTCAACTAATCTAGAGTTTTGATATATAAATAAATCGCTTCTTTCGATTAAAGAAATTAAAATATCTTTATCAATATTGTTTAATATAATTTTATATCTTCTATCACCATATTTTCTTGTATCTTTAAGAAATTGAAGTTCTTGTTCTAGGTCTAATTTATATTCATCTATACAAGCTAATAACAATAAAACTAGAGTTGTAAGTCTTTGTTGACCATCAATAATTAAATAATCACCTTCAGTAAAACTATTTTTTCCCGCTCGAAAAACATTTACTATAGTACCTAAAAAATGTTTCTTTGTTAGTCCATTGGAAAGAATGATTATATCATTTCATAATCTTTCACAATGTTCTTTTTCTCAAGTGTATGGTCTTTGAAAGATTGGGACATAATAATTATTGTTATTATTTTTTAAAAAATTAAGTATTGATTGAAAATTGGCCTTCATTTTATTTCTCTTTCTTTTCTTTATTATAAATGAAAAAAAAAAAAAAAAAAAAAAGTAAATATGGACACAAAAAATTAACATTTTTGTAAATTATAACATCATAGCTGTTTACTGTGGTGTTTTTCATTCTAAATTTGATTGAATTCTTTCTTTATTATATCAATCAACATATTCCTTTATTTTAAGATTTAATTCATCAAAAGTAATTTCTGAATAATCTAAATCATTTAATAATTCAGTTTTTATGATACCAAATCAATATTTAATTTCACAATTATCTAATGAGTTCCCAATTCTAGAAAGTGAAACTGTACCATTAGATTTTTGACTTTATCAATATACACTTGATTTGTATATTGAA
>NZ_JNKA01000035.1 GCF_000701865.1 Mycoplasmopsis felis ATCC 23391
TTCTACTTTGTTTTGTAACATTGTTTGTATTTAAAATGATTAAAAAATTAGTTAATGATTTTTACAAAAAATGAGGAGTAATAGATAAGCTAACAGATACCATTCTTATTAATTTAATTAAAAATTTAAATAAAACAGCTTTAATTGATAATTACAGTCAAACAACATTAAATGTATGAAAAAATATAGATACCGATTCAACTATTAGTTGAAAATTCTTTAATGAGTTCTTAAATTACATAATAAATTCTTAAAATCGCAAGTAAAAAAATAAACGTTTTTCCCTATATTTAAGGGTGAAAACGTTTATTTTTTTCTTTAACTGGGAAACTCAGAAAAAACTAGTTTTTTTTTTTTTTTGTAAAATACTTCAATTAAGATAAAAAACAAGAGGAAATATTTTATGAAAAAGAGAAATTTATTAATATCTAGTGCCATTTTAGGTGGACTAGTATTGGGAACAGCTATTATAGTTCCAAGTGTTTTATTGACAAAAAAAAGTCCAAAAACACCAAGCAATCTAAATAGTGAGGGTTCAGAAGGAATTTCACAAACAAAAACAAATTTTAAAACTGAAGTTAATTCTCATACTCAATTTGAAAGTTCTCTTAGTGATAATAGGTTTAGTTCTATTAAAACTAAATATGAACAATTAAAAGCAAAAACATTAAAGTTAATTGAAGAATCAAATAATGATGCTTCATTACAACAAGCAATAACAGAATTCCGTAGTGAATTAGAAAAATTAAAAAAAGAAAAAGAAGCAATTGAATTTAATGTTTTAAGCAAAAACGAAAAAAAACAAAAAGTATTAGAATTAATTAGTTCAGAAATAAGTTCAACAGAAAAATTTATAAAAGGAGAGTTAAACAATCCTCAATATAATGACATTAAAAATAACTTAGAAAATGTACTTAATGAATTAAGAGCAATTCAAAATAATTCAAATAATAAGTCATTTGATATGTTAAAACAAGAATTAGAGAAATTAGGTTCTGCTGTATCAAATGCACAAACTGAATTAACTAATAGAAAAATATCAAAAACTAATTTATCAAATAAACTAAGTGAAGCAATTAGTTATTTAGCAACATTAACAAAAAACAGATACAAAGAATTTAAAGCAACTTTACAATCAGTAATTCAAAATACACAAGCATTAAATGGTAATACAAGTAAAACAACAGAAGAATTAGTTAATGGTTTAAAAACACTAGAAGAATCATTAACTAATGCTTATAAAAAACAAAGAGAATTAGACAATTATTCTATTAATTTTACTGCTAATAATCCACAAATAATTGATGTTCAAACATCAGGCGATGCTGTGAAATATAAAGAAGTATTATTTGAAATAACTTCTGATATAGAATTAGATTCTCCGGATGATATTGGAAGTACTTTAATTATTAATTCTCAAGATGTTTTAATTACAAATAAATCATTTAAAGGTTTAACAAACAAAGTTATTACAGCTAAATTTAAGGTGTATGAAAACGATACTTATCAAATTTCAGGCTTAAGAGATTTAAATAGAAATTTTGGTAGCATTCTTTCTCATACTGTTTCAGGCTTTGCACAAAGCACAGGAATAGTCGAACAAAATCCAAATACAAATAATCAATCTACAAAACCAACAATTGAATCTGTAGAAACTCCATCAAATAATGTATATAATGAATTATCTACAGTATTTGAAGAATGAAACGTTCTTAATTTATACGAACCTAAATATTATTTATATTTAATAGATGGAGAAAAAGTAGCAAAATATTTACCAAAAGTTATTAGTTATAATGGTAAAAAATATGAACTACCTACAAATGCATCAATAACTGAACCAACAGTTCCAGAATCAGAAAAAGATAAAAAAATTAAAACCTTAGAATTTCAACAAACATATAATTTAAAAACAAATCAAAGTGAATTAACTTTAGAAACATCAGAAACAGAAAGGACTGCAGCAACACATGCTCCTGAAGGATCAATTCAATTTACATTTGTAATTCAATATTTAGATTATTCTAAAGAAAATAATATTCCTTTATTTAATAATTTATTAGATGTAAATAGAGATCAAAGTAATAATGCTTATTCAAGAAATCCACTTAGTGGACAAGATAGAAATGGTGCTGGACCACATGAAGTTATAGATGGAAAATTAACTAAGAGTTGGGCTAATTCAAATGATAATAAGAGAAATCAAAGTGATGATAATGTTATTAAAAATAGATTTGTTTTTAATGTAAAAAATAATCAAACTTTATTACTAACTCATTTAGATTTATATATTAGTGATGCAGGAACAAAAGCAAACAATTATGTTTTACCTGCAGAATTCTTTGTAGAAGTTTCTCAAGATGGAACAAATTATGAAAGAGTTAAGCACCAAAATGTATCTACACCAACAGAAGTAGGAACATTTGAAAGTAATACTTTAAAACAAACAAGTGGGCTTGCTGATGTACAAGGAATTACAGATGTAAAAACATTAAGAATTAATTTTGAACCAATCTTAGCTAAATATATTAAGTTCCAATGAAAGCCTAGACCAGTAGTTGAAAATAACAATGCACAAAGCAATAGTCATTATTCATGAGGATTGGCAGAAGTGAGATTCTACGCAGTAAATGAACAATTAGAAACCCTAAAACAAACATATTTAGTTAAAGAAACAGAAAAAACAAATATTTTAGATAAATTAACTACATTAATTGATTATTACAAAAACTTAACTGATACATCTACAAATAGATATGCAGTAGTTATTGAAAAAAGTAAACAATTAAGTAATCAACTAACTAATCAAAAAGAATTACTTAAATCTCAAAATCCAGAAACATTTAAGGCAAATATTTCAAAATACATTGAATCAGTGAAAGAATTTGAAAGTGATTTAACAAAATCAAATTCACAAAATTTAAATAATAATTTTGATATTGAAGAAGGTCTAAAAGCAACAAGAACTTTATTAAAAGACTTATATACATATTTGCCAACAGTATCTGCATTTACAGATAACCAATATGCAAATAAAGTTAAAGATATAATTACTAAATTAGAAAAATTAAATAATTCAACTAATAAAACAAAAACATCATTATTTAATGCATATGATAAATTACAAAATGATTTTGAGAATCTTAAATCTCAATTTAATGATGTTTTAACAAAACAAAGCATTATATCTGTAGAAGAAGATTCATTTAAAGTTAAAACAATAGGAACAGAGAAATACGAAGTATCACTAGATATTTTAATACATCATATTAAACAAAATGAAACAGGTGTATTTAAATTAAATAATGAAGCAGTTCAAGGTATAACTGTTTCAGAAATTGAATTTAATACATTAGTTCCTCAAACAGAAAGAACCGTAAATAATTTACCATTAAGAAAAACATTGAAGTTTACTATAACAGGACAACCAGAAAGATTGTCAACCATTTCATTTGATAAAGTATTATTAGGAACAAATGTAATACATTCATTAGATCAAAGAAAAGAATTAAAATTACAAAAATTAGAAAGTGCTGCAACTAACTTTACAAGATCATATGATATTAAAACTAAAACATACAAATATGGTTTTGAACTACCTGAAGGATTATCATTAGGTGATAATCTGCAAAAAATGGTTGAATTTAAACTTCAAAATAATGAAGTTAAGAAATTTAATTTATTATCAGAAAATAATACATATTCATTCTTTGCTCAAGCAGTGCTAAAACAAAACAATCAAGAACAAAATGATAATTCATTATATTTAACTGAATTAAGTATTAATTTTGATGGAACAGAAAACGGTTATAAAAATATCTTAAGAACTCAAGAAAATACTGATATAACCTGAATGCCCGAAAATCCAAAATGACATTTAAAAGATGTAGATTTAATTTTCACTGACGTCTTTACTGAATTAGGAAATAATCCTAATCAATCAAAAGTTAATTTAAGAATAGGTTTTACTGTTAAAAATCCAGAACTATTAGTTAAAACAAATTCACCTATGAATATTCTAGCTTCCTCTGGTGCTTGATTGACTTTATACACCGGAAGTGTCATAAGTACAACTGATCCACAAAAAGAAACAGAATCATTTATTAGTATCTGGTATGCAGTAAATAGAAATACTCCATATAATCCTCAAGGATTTAAAGTTAGTTATATTAGTGTTGGTTTTGAAAAAAATAATTATAGATCAACAGAATTGACATATCGTGCTAATAAATTAAACTTTAAACAAGGGGAAGGATATACAGATTCTGTAAAGGATAATAATACAAGAAATAACAGTTCAACTAGCTCATAAAAAATAATTTATTAATAAAAATATTCGGATAATCTAAAGGTGGACAAAAAAGTTAACATGGCAATGTTAGCTTTTTTGTCCACCTTTGAGGGGATATATCCCCTCAAAAAAATCAAAAAAAAAGGAGAAGTATATCAAGTAATTTAAAAGCAGAAGAGTTTTACAAAATATATCAAGAATATAATAGTACAGGGGTACATGGTGCTTTAAAGATGTTGTTTAAAATTTCACCAAAAGTTCAAAATAACAAAAAGAAGAATAATGTTTGAAGAATTAAAAAAATTATTAATCATTATAATTTAGGTATGGAAGATTTATTAGTGACTAAAAG
>NZ_JNKA01000036.1 GCF_000701865.1 Mycoplasmopsis felis ATCC 23391
CCACAAAATATATTTTTAGTCCCTGTTTCTCCATATTTTAAAGCATCGAAAATTTCTGTTTTTAAATAAGTTACATTAACTCTTTCATCATATTTGGTTATTATTCTTTTTATTATTTTTTCATAGTCCGGATTTATTTCTTTCAAATACAAACTATTTCCCAAACCTAAAATTTTTACATTTTTTCTATAAGAACCCGAATTATCAAAATATCCAATATTTTTATAAACTGTATTTTTACCTGAAGTATTGTAAAGCATAAGTTTCATAATTTAATTATATCATAATAACAAGTAATAACAAGTAATAACAAGTATAAAAACTAAAAAGTTTATATAACATAGTTATATAAAAATCTCTAAAAACTAACTATTTTTAGAGATTCTGGGAAACACAGGAATGTTCATCTAATTTTATATTTTTATAATATTTATGCCTTCTTTCTTGGATTAATTTATTTATTTTGGGTAAATTTAATAACTTTTGAAATTCTTTTATAATAGATTTCCCCATATCATTAGTTTTTTTAATTAACAATAAAGTTATATTTTTTATTAAATTTTTAATTCTTGTGTTTTGAGTTTCTTTTAATAAGTTTATATAATTTAAAGTTTCTAAATTATTAAAATTACTTGGTTCAAAATATAAAGAAAAATCATATTTGTTTTCTTTGAAAAAAGAGTAATTTTCAAAAAAGATACTGAAATTTTGTTCTAATATATCAACGGATTCAGAAATTATAATAGGTGCATTTTGGTGATTTTTCAATTCACCTGTTGGATTATTTCCACTTAATAAAGGCTTTATATTCTTTATTGTACTTTTATACTCATTTAGTAAATAATCATTAATAATATTTAATTTTTCATATTCATTAGGTTTTATATGAACTAATTTATTATCATTTAAATGATTCCTGATTTCCTGTTTTAAATTTAACTTCCTAAATAATTCTTCTCTTCTTTTAAAATTATTGTTATTTGATTCAAATCAACTTTTAGTTGTTTTTAAATCTATATAACATTCATCTATAATAATTCTATAAGCATATAAAATCAAGGTTTCTTTATGAAAAATGATTATTATTTTTCCTCTAAATTTTGATGAATTAGTGTTTTTATTTCAATTTGAAGTTTCAATATTAAATTCAAATTTCTTTAAATCAATATAGTTTATTTGATACATTTTATAATGATTTCGAATAATGATTCTAATACTTCAACTGAAATAGAATTACCACAAGTAAAAATCATTTTACTTTTATTTATTAAACCTGAATTTATAACTTTATTAGCATCTTTCTTTGAAAAACCCATATATAAATAAGATTCAAGTGGAGTAATTTCTTTAACTTTATCGACTGAACCGAAATAAAACTTTATTCTTGAATTAGCTCCAGAAGCAGTTAAAGTAGGCCCAAATCCGAAAGGTTTATATAAATAGTTTTCAGAATTAAATTTAGTATATTCTAAGATAAGACTTTTAGTTATATTATTTTTAGTTACTTTAAATTCTGTTATTTGTTTATCTTTTAATTTATCTAGAAAAATATCATCTTCATTGAGTTTTATTATATTTTCTAATGTTTTGTTATGAGAAAAAGGAATTGGTCAATCAAATTTTCTTAATTGTTTATTTTTTAAAATAGAAACCATAAATAAACGTTCTCTATTTTGACAAGAACCAAAATCTGAAGAATTTAAAATTTTATATTCAGATACATAACCTAATGATTCCAAAAATAAAATTCATTCATTTAATGAAGTAGTAAATTTTTTAGATCCTAATGCTTTTACATTTTCTAATAATAAAACAGCAGGTAAATTATCTTTATTTATTTCTAAAATTCTTCTAACTTGTAATAATAGTCCAGATCTTGTTTGCTCATTAATTCCTTTTTGTTTTCCTTGTTGGGATATATCTTGACAAGGAAATGAATAAGTAAATATGTCAATATTTGATGGTAGCAAATTAACATCATTTATATCAAGGTAGAAATTTAAGTGCTCTCTCTCTCTCTCTCTCATGTATTTTTCTTAATAAACTTTTTTAGATATGGATAAATACTTCTTAATCTCTCTTGAGTTAGTTTACTAAAATAATTAGGTGAAACTATATTTTTAGAATCAGAACTAATTTTTAAACTAGATAAAGATTTTTTTATATCCTCTATGTTTGTTTTTTTATCTTGTTTTAAGGTTTTATTATTTATAATTTCATAAGAAATTATTGCGTCTAAATATCATTCTACAAATCCTAAACTTTCAACTTTCAAATTAAATTTGTTTGAAATATTCTTTAATGCTTTGATTTGTGAACCGATTCCTGCAAAAGTTTCAAAAATAGTTATTTTATTCATAATAATATGATATCGTATTTTGTTTTTATATTTTCTGTTTACTAAACAAAATAACAATATTTTTATTTTTACTTTATTATTTTAAAATTAAAGAGTATAATAATAAATATGCCTTAGTGGTGGAATGGCAGACACTGCGGACTCAAAATCCGTCGGAGAAATCCATGCAGGTTCAAGTCCTGTCTAAGGCACCAATTAAATTCACTCCATATGGAGTTTTTTAATTGGTGTTTTGTATATAAAATATGGTAGGTAATTATGGAAAATAAATATAAAGATTTAATAAAAAGATTAGATTGCTATATGTCTATCGAAGCAATTTCTAGATTTGAAGAACCGGTTGTAGATGAATTGAAAAAAAATATAAATTCAAGTAAATTTGAAGTATTTAGAGATAAACTAGGTTCTGTTATTTTTTACAAAAAATCTTCATCTAAAAATGCACCTAAAATTATGATAGCTGCTCATATGGATGAAGTCGGTTATATGGTTAGAATGATTAAAGATAATGGAAACATTATGGTTAGTCCAATTGGTGGTGTGTGAGCAAGTACTGTAATAGGAACTAAAGCAGCTGTTGTATCATCAAGAACAAATAAAAGATATTATGGTGTTTTTGGTCATACTAGTATTCATATCCAAACTCCAGAAGAAAATAAATCAGCAATGAAAAATTATGATTTATATGTTGATTTAGGTTTTAAATCAAAAGAAGAAGTTCAAAATGTTGATATTGAAATTGGAGATAAAATTTTTATTTCAGGAAAAACTTTATTATTAGCAAATAATTTAATTGGTGGAAAAGCAATGGATAACAGAGCAGGAGTTACATCACTTGAATTTATTGCAAAAAATATAGAAAACCTAAACCTAGAATGTGATGTATATTTAGTTGGAACAGTTCAAGAAGAAGTTGGAACAAGAGGTGCTAAAACATCTGTTTCACTAATCAAACCAGACATAGCATTTGCTTTAGATACTGGAGCTTCACATGATACAACAGGTGCAAAAGTAGGAACACCAGTTTGTGGAAATGGAGTAAGTATTTTAGTAAAAGATGGTGGTACATTACCAGATCCAAAGCTTATTAATTATTTAATGAAATTATCAAAAGAAAAAAATATACCTGCTTATAAATATATTGCAGGTGGTGGAGGAACAGATGCTGCCGAATTGCAATTTGGTGAAGGTGGTGCATCTGTAGTAACAATTTCTATACCCCAAAGATATCTACATAGTCCAATAGGTGTAGCTTCACTTGTAGATATTCAAGCAGCAATAGATTTATTGACTGAATTTATTAAAAATTATTCTTCAGAAATACATGATAAAGAACTAAGTTATAAATAAAGGATATTATGGAAAAAGAAATATTAACAGAAGAACAAAAACTTATGAAAGAACATAATTTATCACAATTAAGCTATGATGTTCTCAAGAAGTCTGCAACAGAAAGAAGTTTTACTTCAGAACTAAATAATGAATATAGAAAAGGTATTTATGTAGAAAAAATTAGTAAAGAACCGCTTTTTTCTTCTACTACTAAATTTGATTCAGGTTGTGGTTGACCAAGTTTTTCAGAACCGATATTAAAAGAAAGCGTTTTATATTTACAAGATAACTCTCATAATATGGTTAGAACAGAAGTAAGATCTGGAAAAGGTGATAATCACTTAGGACATGTATTTAATGATGGTCCAAAAGAAATGGGTGGTTTGAGATATTGTATAAATGGTGCTGCACTAGATTTTATTCCGTTTGAAGAAATGGATGAAAAAGGATATTCAGAATACAAAAAATTTGTAAAATAGAATAAAGCAAATAAAACACACAAAAGTTTTAATTTCTACATAACTTTTGTGTGTTTTATTAATTTAATTTGTTTCGAACTTTAATTTTCTCAAAGAAATAATAAATCTTTTTTGTAACTATAAGGAGGATGAGGATCATCAAAAATTTTACAATGTAGGTTTCAAAATCTAGTTAATTTTTTGAGTTCCCACTTATTTATTTTTGATATGTTATTATTGTTTATAATTGCTAAACTTAAAAAAATGGAAATATAAAATTACTTAAAATTACATATTTAATCCATTTTTAAATCTGATTTTCTTATTCCTTTTTAATTTTCCCATCTTTATTTTATTAAATGAGAGTAATTTTATTAAAAAACAATTATTTT
>NZ_JNKA01000037.1 GCF_000701865.1 Mycoplasmopsis felis ATCC 23391
TAAAAATTGTAAATAATTCTTTTATAATTTTTTCTATTCTAGGATTTATATAAGTTAAATTTGATATATATTTATAAAAATTAATTTCAGATTCTAGTTTATAATCAAACAATAAATCACACAACATTCAAAATAGTTTATTTTTATCATTTTTAAAATATAATGAACTTTTGTCATCATACTCATTAATAATTTTATAAAAACCTTCTTTTTCTATTTTATTATTTGACAAATATGAGTATTCTAAATCTATAAAACTTAATCTTTTTGTTTCTTCATTTCAAATAAAATTATCTAATTTCACATCATTAAGAAATAATCTTTTTCTCTTTAAATATTTTAATAAACCTTTAATATTACTTAAAAGGGAAATAATTTGATTTACCTTTTCATCTTTTTCCATACCAAATAATGTACAAAAGTGACTTTTTAAAGTTAATAAATTACTTCCTTGTTTGAATTCATATAAATAATATGAATTATTATATTCTTCTCAACATTCTACAGCTTTAGGAAAATAACTACTTCTGATATCTTTAGATATCAGAAATTCATTTTGTTTATGATGATTTTCCTCTTTATAAAAATTCTTATATTTAAGTTCCTTTAAAATATAAAAAATATTTTTATATTTTACTAGTCATACATTTGAGTAAGTATCATAATAAATCAAACCAACTATTTCATATTTATTTATATTCTTCTTTATCTTTACTTCTTTTTGAAATGGGTCAGCTATATCATCTGGTTTATATTTTTTAATTAGATTTCTTTGTTCTTCTTTTATAAAATTTCCATATCTATAATGTAGTATAGAATTTTTATATTGTCTATCCGTAAATGTTGCTGGTCCATCGTAATTCTTTAATTTACTTTCTAAATTTTCTAAAATAAAACTTGCTTGAGATTCATCTTTTGGATATATTGTGATAAATTTTCCTAGTAAATTTGATGGTTTTTTATTAAGTATTGATTTTACAAATTCCCCTTTATTTGAAATATATTTAAAGGTTATATTATTTTTAAAAAGAAAATGAATTGTTATTTCTAATATTTCATTAAAATCATTTGTAAATGAAGATACATGGATTTTTCAACCTTTTTCTGGCAACTTATATGAAGTTGATTTGAATAATTTAAAAACACCTGATTCAATTGTTTTAAAATTTCTTGGTGTTTTTAACTTGAATTCTATATTATTCATATTTTATACCTTACAAATGAATGTAAAAGTACTTTCACAAAAAATTGTATATTTCTTTGCTGCAAATTTTCCATCCCCAAGATTTTCTATTTCTGTTATAGGAAATGTATTTAATGTTTTTGTGTCAACAAAATTATAATTATATAATTCGTTCATTTCTTCTCCTTCTTTTTGATTTGATGAATATAAAGAAAAAAACCTTTTACTTATTTGAGTAAAAGGTTTTATTTTAATTAAAATAAAAAATAATAACTATTAATAATTACTCAAATAACAAAAACAACTATTAAATTTAATAGCTTTTTTAATGTTTTTAATTACTAAAGTGTTTAATTGTTGCATTTGTTATTCCTTTATATTCTGTTATTATTTTAACACATAAAATAAATAATAAGAAATTTTGCTTTCTATTTATATGAACCAACATCACATTAAATAAAATTACTAATTATTTTTAAGTATATTATTATACATATTATTAAACATATTAATTGTTTCTTGGTTTTCTGATAGTTTTAATAAATAATTATCTAATTCCTTATAATCAATTGTTAAAAATTGCTCAAAAAATCTTTTTCCTCTATAAATGACTTCCTTTTCTGGTAAATAAATATTCCCTTTCATTATTTTGTTATTAAAATAAAACAAAATAGGAATAATTTCTGTATTTACTCCAAGTTCTTCATTTAATAAATAACAATAAGTTTTTAGAAATTTTCTATTTATATCTATAAATTTACCAGTATCATGATCATCATTGTATTTAATTTCAACATAATAAATTTTATTATCTTTTTTGTCTTTGAATAATAAATCAATATCATGGCTTGATTTTATGAACTTACCTTTATTTATATTTCTTTTTAAAGATGTCAAGAGATTATGGTATTCCCTATCTAAATCAATATTCAAATCTTGTTGGCATCTTGTTATATATTCATCTATTTGTTTTTCATTTGATTGAGATATAAGAAAATTATTATATCTCTTCCCTGAATATTTTGAGATTATTTCATATCTAGGATTTTCTTTTTTCAAATTCTGAATCAATATTTCTATAAAATTACCAAACTGAATGTTCATACTTTGTAATATTCCACCAAGTATTCTATATCTTTTAGGAATGAAGTGAATTTTGTTATTATGTTTTTGGGACAAATAATTAACTTTTAAAAGGCTTTTGTTAATTATTTCTTTTACTGCTTCGCTTATCAATCTTTTTATATCTTTATTAATCATTATTTTTCTCAGTAAATAAATATCTTAAATCATTAATAGAAATAATTTTATTTTTATATTCAACATAAAAATAATCTCAACCATTATTATTTATTTTATTAAGTTTTTTTGCACTCATTTTATGTATAGAGAGTTCTTCTTCACCATCCCATACTTTACCAGTTTCTAATAGAGTACATATTTTCTTATTATTTTTGTCATATAAAGAATCTCCAGGTTTTAAGTAATGAAATTCTAATAATTTTTGAACAGAAACTTTTGGAGGTTTAACTTCTAAATCTAAGTTAGTAATATTATTGCTCTCTATTTGTGTATTTTCTATTCTTTTTTGGGCAGGTTCTATATATTTAAATTCTCTTTCTATACCTATTCAGCTTCTTCCTATTTTTTTTGCTATAACACCGGTTGTTCCAGTCCCAAAAAATGGGTCTAAAATTAAGTCATTAGGTTTTGTTGCTGCTAAGATTATTTTATATAATAATGCTTCTGGTTTTTGAGTGTTATGTATTTTTTTTCCATTTGAATCTTTTAATCTTTCTTTTCCCGTAGATAAAGAAATGTTTCAAACTGATTTTTCTTGTTTTTGGTTATTTAAAAACTTCATCGTTTTATAATTAAAAGTAAATTTAGATTTTTTTGATTTTGCAGCTCATATCATAGTTTCATGAGAATTAACAAATCTTGTTCCTGCAAAATTTGGAACTGGATTTGTTTTACTTCAAACAATATCATTAATTATTCAAAAACCTAAATTTTGTAATAAATAGCCTATTCTGAATATATTTTGAAATGAACCAATAACACAAATAGTCCCGTTAGATTTTAAAACCCTTTGGCATTCTGTTAATCATTTCAATGAATATTCATCATATTCATTGAAATCTTTAAATTTATCTCATTCATCATCTACACCATTGAATTTTTCACCATTAGTTCTTAATAATTCTTTTTCTGTTTGCATAAAATAGGGTGGGTCTGCGAATATAAAGTCTATACTTTGGTTTGGAATTTTTTTTAATACATAAGTATTTTCACCTTGTATTATTTTGTTAATAAAATGATCTATTTTCAATGTTTCTCCTAGTTTTGTTGATAGCGTAGAAAATAAGAGAGTAAAAAACTACAAGCTAAGTGCTTGTAGTTTTTTGTTTTTGTAAAGGATTAAAAAAAACTTCTT
>NZ_JNKA01000038.1 GCF_000701865.1 Mycoplasmopsis felis ATCC 23391
GAATCGATATTAAAACTTGCTTGTCAAGAATTTAAACTAATCAAACAACATTATAATGATCATATTAATGAAAAAGGATTAATTGGAATTAATCCTGCAATGTTAATTCAAGTAGATAATGATAGTCAAAACGAATTAAAAAATCAAGAATTCAATCAACAAATTAATCAAATTATCAATATCTTAGAAGAAAACGGATTAACTTGAGTTAAATATTTTGATTCAAAAGATAAAAATACAAATATTAGAACAAAAGAAAACTGAACTCTAAGAGATATATCTAAAAATACTTCACCAGTGGATGTTATTATCTTTAAAATAGGTCCATCAATTGGATGAAATATTCCTAGAGCTTGTATGTTGGTACAACTTAGAAATATTTCGTCTAAGAACTTAAGTATTCAAACAATTGGTAGAATTAAAAGAAATCCGAATCCTGGTTTTGACTTTAGTATAAATTCTATTGCTAATAATTATTATATTTATAGCAATTTAAATGTTATAGATAGTGATACAACTACTGCTGTAATTAAACAAAAATATGTTCAAGAAGAATTTCCATTTGGTTATCTAGAAAGCAATTATTATTCTATTGAAAAAGGAATTATAGACATACAAACTTATGAACAAGAAGTAATTGAATTTTTAAACAAAAAGTTTAAAAATTCTAATGATAAATTTATCAATGAATCATTTTTTAAAAGTTCATATGATGAATATCAACATAAATATCAAAAGAATGATTTTGTTTCATTTGAAAGTCAGTCATATGGAACTGCAAAATTTATAAATTCTAAAATCATTAACATAATAGATTTACAAATATATTTAAATAAATTAAAAAAGAAATACAAAAAATACTTTACAAAGAATATAAATGATTATTTAAATAATTTATTTAATCAAATGAATAACAAAATTTCTAAACAATGATTTGATTATTTAGTTTATAAAGACTTAGCAAATGAGTTTAAAAGTATTTATCAACAAACAATTATAACTCAAATCAATAATCAAAATACACAATATAAAATTGATTTCAATAAAAATCTTCCAGTTAATATACTTATTGAAAACAAAGATACTAAAAATATTATTAAAACAGATGAATCTTTTGTTTATGAAGATTTAAATAAATCTGATATTTCAAATTTTTATTTAGATTCATTAGCAGAAAAAATATTTGTTGATAAATTAAAGACTTATAAAGATATGTATCATCTTAAATTATGGTCTAAAAATCCATTACCAGATGGTATTTCATTTCAATACTTAGATGATAATTATGAATTACATATTTCATTTCCTGATTTTATTATTAAATATAATAATCATTATATTTATATAGAAATTAAAACATATAAAAGTGATATTGATGAAAATAAAACCAAAACATTATATGAACAATATATAAAATATATTGAATCATTTAATAGTAATGATTATCAATTAACAATGTTAATTTGTTTAGTAGATAATTCTAGTGAGAAATTATATTTTGCAGGAAGTAGTTCAATTCCTGAATTAAATGAGAAATTATTAAGTGTATTAGAAAATCAAAATCATATTCATGATAATATTAAAAGTAATTTAGTTAATGGTTTAAATGATATATTTAAACATTAAAATACTTAATTAAATTTAAAAATATCTCTAATTCTAACAGAAAACCCGGGTGTCTGATTAATTAAAAAAAAACAAGATAAAACTAAACTTTAATAATTCTTGATTATTTATTCAAAAATTGTAAATAAATAATTAACAAAAATACTTAAACAACCATAATATAGATGTTTAAGTATTTTTTAATAAATAAGTGGAAACACCGGAAAATCAAAATTATTTGATTCCTATTTTTGATTATGAAAACCAAATCTTATTTTTCTTTTTTTAAAAATATCACTATATTGGTTCGTTTTATTATCTTCGTATATATCATTAAATGTTATAGAGTTAACACTATCTAACTTATTCTTTTCAATAAATATTAAGTATTGACCCTCAATAAGAGATTTGTGTTTATCGTCATATGTACTATAGTGTATTTTTACATTATTATTTTTAATTTTAACTGAATAAATAGGTTCTCTAGAACTATAACTAGAGTAATAAATAATATGAAATTTTTTTTGAATATTTTCATTAAATACCATATTAAATTGATTGTAAAAATTATTCTAATTAGAATTAATATTATCCATAATATTTTTAGGAAGTATTTCAGAAATAATTTTTTGTTTAAATACCTCTTGATCTTGTATTGAAAAAGCATTATTTCTTTTATTAAAATCAAATGAATTTCACAAAATATTATCAATTTTATAAATATTTTCTTTTATATTTTCATTATTTTTATAATTTTCTAAGTTTGTAGAATTTTTACTTATTTTGCATGAAACCATTAATGAAAAACCTAAAACAGATATTAAATTTAAGTTCAATAAATTTTTAAATTTCATTTTTAAAACTTTACAAAAGATAGAGCAACATGAAATTCATCTGAATGTAATAAACTTTCGTATGGTTTAACTTTAAAATTATACTCACCTGATTCAGGAACTTCAAATACAACTCTTTCATAATTATTATCTGTCATTTGACTTGATTTTTCAAAATTGTTTGGTCCAATAATTTTAAGGTCAAAATCATGAACATGTGGATTTCCATTCTTTTTATTTTTTAAATTATAGTTTCATGCAAGACCAATAGATATCTTTTCACCTTTTTTTAGGTATATCTTTTTAAAAGATACATCGTCTGATGTATTAAAGGTGGACAAAAAAGTTAACATGGCAATGTTAACTTTTTTTAACACCTTTGAGGGGGTATACCCCCTCAAAAAAATCAAAAAAGGAGAAGTA
>NZ_JNKA01000039.1 GCF_000701865.1 Mycoplasmopsis felis ATCC 23391
TAACTATTTTTAGAGATTCTGGGAAACGCAGGATGGAAAATTTAAAGAAGTTCAAATTGTTGTTGGTATGGCCTGTGATATTAGTGGAATTCCTATTTTTTATAAAGTATTTCCCGGGAACACAAGTGATGTTAAAACACTGATTCCGTTTTTAATGAATTTAGATAATTATTCCCTAATAAAAAATGATTGTTATTGCAGATAGGGAATGAGTTCACTTAAAACATAAAACATTTAGAAAGTAATAATATTGATTTTATTATTTCTTATCGCGCAAAAGCATCATGAAAAAAATTTAAGGAATATTTATTAGATGAAACTGATTATCAAAAAATAAATAACACACTAAGTTATAAAGAAAGATTTATGACTGTTTCTCAAGATAGAAAAAATCCAATTGTTTATAAAAGAAAACAAGTGGTTACACTAAGTGAAAAAAGAAAAGAATTAGACAAATTAAACAGAGAAATATTAATCAATAATTTTGTAAAAATGCAAGATTCTAAAGGTTATGTTAGTGAAAAGCAAATGGTTGGTTATAAGAAAATGAAATTTTTCAAACGATTAAAAAAGAGACTTATGTTTTAGATACCGAAAAAATTGAAGAAGATAAAAAATATGATGGTCTTTATGTTAACGAGACTTCACTAACAGAAGTTTCTGGAATAGATATTATTGATATTTATTCCAATCAATGAAAATAGAAGAAAATTTTAGAACACTTAAAAACAATCAAGCAATAAGACCATGTATGTCTTTACTGATGACCATATTCAAGGACATCTTTTATTGTGTTTTATCTCATTATTTATTTTAAAATATTACTTTTAATGTTGAAAAGATTCTATGATAATTATGGTATTATCGGAAAATTAACAGAAGATATAATTATAAAGATATTTAAGGATTTAAACTTTATAGCAACAACAGATTTAACAACAAACAAAATAATTAAAAAAGAAAAAAAATGACAATGATTCATTCTCTGAAACATGAGATTTATATAGTAATATACAAGCATTTATTAAAAATATATAGTAAATTTTAATTTAAAAAACTTTTAGACATACTGTATAGGTCTAAAAGTTTTTGTTATTTTACAACCGGGAAACTCAGGAATGAGAAATCAATGTGAATTAAGGTACAACAAAATTGAGGTTATTTCACAAAATCTGTTATTTTAACATAAAAATTTTAGAAATATTTTATGTTTATAATTAAAATTTATTCTGTTAATAAGAATAAAAATATTTAGAAAGGTGAAATGAAATTAAATTTATTAAAAAATATTATTTTAGCAACTAATGTAATTTCTTCTTATAATAGTTCGCTTATGAAAGATGAAAAAAACTTGATGCAAACTTTTCTTTTGAATGAATTAATTCAACTAATCAAGACTATTTAACAAAAATACAAAATATAGAAAAATTTGTATCAAAATTTAATCATAAAAATAAATCATATTTTGTAAGTGAATATACAAATTTTATTTTTTTGAAATTTAAAGACATAAATATTTATGAAAAAGAAAAAATTTTAAAAGAAATTAAAACTTATTTTAATGTTAATAATGTTTATTCGAATCATTATAAAGACAATTCTTTTAAAAAAAATAAAAGTTCAGTTAATAATTTTGTTATAGATAATAAAAACAGCAATACATTCAATGTAATGAATTTTAATTATGAAGAAAGACAAAAAATTTTATCGATATTAGAAAATAAAAAAAATATGGGTAAAAGAATAAAAGTTGGTGTGCTTGATGATGGTAAAATAGAAAAAAAGAGTGAATATTTTTCTGATGAAAAAGATATTCATTTAATTGACAATAAAGAAAGATTTTGGTGATTTAATAATAATTATGGGGATCACGCAACAAAAGTTGCATCTGTTATTGGTGGAAAAAATGGTATAAATGCTTATACACATTTATATGGAATAAGATCTTTTAGTTATAATGGTTCATCTCATGAAATAGAATGATTAATGAAGAATGGAGTTAAGGTTATAAATCTTAGTTACTACTTAAGTAATGAATCAGAATATAATTGAGCCTCTAAATATCTTGATTCTTTATCACAAAATACTAAAAATGAAGTTACATTTTTTATTGCTTCTGGCAATTTAGAAGACAAAAAATATTCTGATGTTTATAAAAAAGTCTTTTAGGTGATGGTTTATCATATAATTCAATAGTGGTTGGCGCAATAAGAAATAATGATTTTTTGGAAGAATTTAGTTCATGAAGAAGTAAAACAGGTAAAAAAATTAATGTTGTAGCACCAGATGATTTTTCAGATAGTGATAATAAATACTTAAATGGTACAAGTTTTTCTGCACCAGCAGTTGCAGGTATTGTTTCAGTTTTAATGGAATTGAAAAAGATATTTATGCAAAGGGTTTAGATAGCATTATTACAATGTCTGCTCTAACAGCATCATCAAATTATAATATATGAACCAAAAACGAAAATAATTTATATGAATTATCCAAAAAAGTTGTACATGATTATTATGGTCCTGGTAAAATTGATTTTATTAAAATGAGAGAAGCACTACAAAATATTGAGTATAAAATATTAAATAACGGTAATATAAACATGGACACAAAAAATTAACATTTTTGTAAATTATAACATCATAGCTGTTT
>NZ_JNKA01000040.1 GCF_000701865.1 Mycoplasmopsis felis ATCC 23391
ATTATTGTTGCGTTCTTCTTTTAGTATTATTTATAATTTATTCTCTTAGTTAATATTTTCAAAACTTAATGATATTTCATTTTCAGAATTAATTTTATCTAAAACTAGGAAGTAATGTTTTCATTGTTCCCAAACGCTATCATTACCTACATTTGAATTTGCGGGTTCTGAAAATTCAAAAATAACTTTAATTGAATTATTTGTTTGGTTGAATGATTTAATATTTCAACCTTTGTATTTTTTATATCCAGCAAACATAGAGTGTCTTTTTAAAATATTAGGTATAAAAAGTATACTTTTTTGAGAAAAATCTAAGGATTTTATTTCTTTTAATAATTTACTTTCGCTGAATTTATTTATATCATAGTTAAATGAATTTATTAAATCTTGTAATTCATTTTGATTTTTAATAAATTTTCATTCAGAAGTTTTAAATACATCTCTGTCAGATTCTAAATTTATATTGAACAATTTACCTTCAATTGTTAAAACATTTTTATCTGAATTAAAATATAAATAATCTTCTTTTTTATCATCTTTTGAGCAACTTACTAAACTAATAGGTAATAGAGTGCAAACAGGAACTAAAATAAAAGTAAGTTTTTTGAATTTTTTAATTAATAACATAAGTAAGTGCTACCTCCACTTCATTAAAATTATCTTGTTTATTATAAAATCAATAAAAGAAACCGTATGTTTTAAATCTTATAAATTGATTTTATAATGAGAATTTTAACATCTTTTTTATTTTGTTTTTATTGTTAATATCATAATTATATTCTTTTATTTAAACACAATTAAAATAAATAACTATTGCCTTTATAAGGAGACATTAATTAATTTTTATATCATAATTTACATAGTTTTATGTAAAGTAGTTTATATTACAAAATTCAAAACTTTTTATACTAGAAAATTTTCATAAAAACATTTATACTAATAATAATTCAATTTATTTAATAGTTTTTTATTTTTTTACTACTCTAATACTTAAATATATCATTCAAACTATTAACCAAATTACTTTTTATCTTATCATGAATATGATTTTGATTTTCTAATACATTTGATAATTTCTCATTTAATTCAGGAATTGAACTGCTTCCTGCAAAATATAGATTTGTAGTAGAATTATCTACTAAACAAATTAACATAGTTAATTTGTAATCCTTATCATTTAATGATTCAATATATTTTTTATATTGTTCATATAATGTTTTTGTTTTATTTTCATCAATATCATTTTTATATGTTTTAACTTCTAGATAAATATAATGATTATTATGTTTAATAATAAAATCAGGATATGAATTATGAGGTTCATAATTATCATCTAAGTATTGAAATGAAATTCCATCTGGTAATGGATTCTTAGACCATAATTTAATTTTCAATATTTCATTATAAATCTTTAGTTTATCAACAAACATTTTTTCCGCTAATGAATCTAAATAAAAATTTGATATATCAGATTTGCTTAAATCTTGATAAACAAAGTATTCATCTGTTTTAACAATATTTTTGTCATCTTTATCTTCAATAAAAATATTAATTGGAAGATTTTTATTGAAATCAATTTTATATTGTGTAGTTAGATTATTAATTTGATTTATGATTATTTGTTGATAAATACTTTTAAAATCATTTGTTAAGTTTTTATAAACTAAATAATCGAATCATTGTTTAGACATATGGTTATTCATTTGACTAAATAAATTGTTTAAATAATCATTTATATTCTTTGTAAAGTATTTTTTGTGTTTGTTTTTTAATTTATTTAAATATATTTGTAAATCTATTATATTTATGATTTTAGAAGTTATAAAGTTAGCTGTTCCATATGATTGGCTTTCAAAAGAAATAAAATTATTCTTTTGATATTTATGTTGATATTCATCATATGAATTATTAAAAAATGATTTATAGATAAATTCATTAACAGAATTTTTAAACTTTTTGTTTAAAAATTCAATTACTTTTTGTTCATATGTTTGTATATCAATAATTCCTTCTTGGACAGAATGAGAATTGCTTTGTAAATAACCAAACGGAAATTCTTCTTGAACGTATTTTTGTTTGATTATAGCAGTAGTGGTATTATTATCAATCACATTTAAATTACTATAAATATAATAATTATTAGCAATTGAGTTTATACTAAAGTCAAAACCAGGATTAGGATTTCTTTTAATTCTACCTATTGTTTGGATACTTAAGTTTTTAGATGAAATATTTCTAAGTTGTACTAACATACAAGCTCTAGGAATGTTTCATCCGATTGATGGACCAATTTTAAAAATAATTACATCTACTGGTGATGTGTTTTTAGATATATCTCTTAAGGTTCAATTATCTTTTGTTCTAATATTTGTATTTTTATCTTTTGAATCAAAATATTTAACTCAAGTCAATCCATTTGCTTCTAAGTTATTAATAATTTGATTAATTTGCTGATTGAATTCTTGATTTTTTAATTCATTTTGACTATCATTATCTACTTGAATTAACATTGCTGGATTAATTCCAATTAATCCTTTTTCATTAATATGATCATTATAATGTTGTTTGATTAGTTTAAATTCTTGACAAGCAAGTTTTAATATCGATTC
>NZ_JNKA01000041.1 GCF_000701865.1 Mycoplasmopsis felis ATCC 23391
AAAGAATTCAATCAAATTTAGAATGAAAAACACCACAGCAAACAGCTATGATGTTATAATTTACAAAAATGTTAATTTTTTGTGTCCATGTTTATTTAAGCGTTAATTATCTATTTCTCTTTGGCTTGAGAATAAATCAAAATCATTTGTTTCATTTTCTACACCATCTATGTAATTAAAATCATTCATTTTAGGTAAATCTCGTAATGAAGATATTTTAAAATGGTCATAAAACTTATTTGTAATACCATATAAAACTGGTCTACCTGGTGTTGGAGAAATTCCCACTTCTTCAATAACACCTTTAATTAAAAGGGTATTAATAACTTGGTCAGATGCTGCTCCCCTAACTTTATTAATTTGTCCTCTTGTTATTGGTTGTTTATAAGCTATAATCCCTGCCACTTCTATTGCAGCATTTGACAATCTTTGTGGTTTATTTACAGTAATGAACTTAACAATATATTTTTTAATTGATTCTCTAGTTGCTAACTTGTAAACGTCATTAAAATTAACAACTTTTAGTCCATGGTCTAATTCGTTATATTCTTTATGGAAATCCATTAGCAGTTTTTTTGCTTCTTGTGTTGTTTGTAGATCGAATAAATTTTTAACTTGTTCTAAATTCAGACCATTTTCACCTTCGATGTTCAGAATAGCTTCTAAAACTTTATGAGTTTCTTTCATTAAAATTTTCTCCTTTTGTTATTGTTATATCACCATATTCACCTTCTTGTTTAATTTTTAAAATTTGTTGTCTTGATAAATCTAGTAATGCTATTAGTGTTATAGCAAAATGATTTAATGAAGGTTGATTAAATACCATTTCAAAAGTAACAATTTCGTTATTTTTTAAAAGTTCTATAATGAAAGGAAATTGGTCAGATGGTGTTAAATTAAATTTTTCAATTTTTGTTTGTCTTAGATTTTGAGCATAAACTCTTTCAAACATTTTTCTAAGAACATTAATAAGTTTTAATGGAGAAGAATGACCGTCTAATTTTGAGTTATCTTCATCTACAATATATTCATCATAACTGCTTGGTTTTTTTATAAATATATCGTTTCTATCATTCTGAAATGTTTTTAATGCTTCACGAATTTTTTTAAAATGTTCATACTCAATTAAGTCTTGAATAAATAACTTTTTCTCTTCTTCTATTTCTTCATTTATTTCACCAGGTTCTTGCAACATCATTTTAGTTTTTAAATTGATTAATGTAGCAGCCATTACTAAATATTCACCAGCTATATCTATTTCCATTTCTTTTATTTCGTCTATTATTTGAATATATTGAGTTGCTAGTTCTATTAAATTAACATCTTTTATATGAATTTTCTTATTTTTAATTAATTCTAATAATAAATCTAATGGACCATTAAAATCATTTAATTTAAATGTATGTTCATATGTATAGTTTAAATTTAGTTTACCCATTTATTCCTAAATCCTTTGTAATTTCTTGTTTTATTTGATTAGAAATGGCATTTGGATCTTTTGTTATATTATTTTTTGCTTTATGTGGTTGTAAAAAAGAAACAATAACTTCTTTTCTTGATTTTCTTTTTAAGGAATATGAATCAAGAGTGTTTTTAATAGATACAGGTATAATATCTACATAAGAATTTATAGCAAATTTGAATACTCCAGAACTGAATTCACCTAATTCTTCTTGTTTAATTCTTGTTCCTTCTGGGAATACAACTCCATATGTTTTATTTATTTTTATAAATTCTGAAAAATCCTTCATTGTATTTAAAGAATCTTTAATACTTCCCCTATCTATAAAAAATGAATCAATTAAATTCATAGCCTTATAAATAGTTTTTTGTTTTTTTAATTCTTTTTTTCCAACAAAAGTAGGAATTCTAAAATTATCAATAAACTCTTGATTAGTTTGTTCTAAAGCCACAATCATTGCTAATGCATCTAAATAAGATTTATGGTTTGGTGTTAAAATAACACCACCTTTATTAGGTAAATTTTCTAACCCATTAACAGTTAAATCAATATTATATAAATTCAAAATCTTTTTACTTAATTTTAATATATATTTATATCTTTGTTCTTTAGTAATTAATTCTGGTGTTTTACTGTATTTCCTATTCAATGAATTTATTTTAATAAATCTAATTATTCATATTGGGAAAGTAAATAATAACTTAATTCTAGAATCGATAAAAAATTTTTTCATAACATTCCTTTATCCAACAACAAATGCCACTATATAATCATCTTCATAAGATATAGAAATCTTAAAATTTTTAAAGTGTCATCGTTTATTTCTTTTGTATAAATTTATTTTATTAAATTCAAAGTATTTATTATCTGATTTAAAAATAGCTTCTTTAATTGCTCAAGATCTAGCTAAAAATATAGATTTTTCTTTTTCATTATTTAATTTTTCAAACTCTTTAATTTCTTCTTTTGAAAGAATTCTATTAATAAAAAAAATATTTTTATTTTCAAATCTAGAAATACGTGTCAAGTCAACACCTATCTTGAATTTATACATAATATTTTAATTATATTAAATTTTCGCTTTTTTGTAAATCATTAATATACATTAAATAAAATAAAAAAATGCCCATT
>NZ_JNKA01000042.1 GCF_000701865.1 Mycoplasmopsis felis ATCC 23391
TAGAAAACATTAGATTTAGGGAAACAATTACACATTCAGATGCTAATATGGTTCCTCAAACAGGAAAAGATTATTATACTCAATTAATGTTAAATCAAACAACTACAGAAGGTATAGTAAGGGTTAAGGAAGAGTTTTTAAAATATAAACGTGAATGAGAAGAAACAAAAGATTTAATTACTGAATATAGTACTAATAATTCTGTTAGAGATGGTTATTTAAATCAATTAAATAATGCATATAATATTGAAGAAATAGAAAGAATTAAAGAACAAAATATTGATTTATTAAAAGCCAAACTTATAAAAATTGCAGATTCAATTACTGAAGTAAATCAAACTATTAAAGATAATTTTAAAGCACGTGCTAATGAAACTAATATTACAGTCTCACAATTAAACACAGAAATAAAGAACGCACAAGCAGTACATGATTTTGCTCCTCGTGCAAGAATTATGATAAATGAATATCAATCATATTATGAAACTAATAATTCTATAAATAATGCAGATCCTAATTATCAAACCCATAGAGATGAATTTGAAAGAAGAATTATTGCATTAAATACATATCAGAAAACTGTTGAATTTGAACAATATTATGATTCAATTAGATATACAGATGAATATGTCTTAGATCCTAATTATGGTGTTAGACTAGATAATGTTAATAATAGTAATAATGTTAGAGTATCTGTATTATTTAATACTGTGCAAAACAAATCAATAGTATTAACTTATTTAATATCAGAAGTTGAAAATCCATCAAATTATTTCGTTCGTTCAAATGGAGCACATATATACAGGAATAGAACTCAAACTTTTATTAATAGATCTGATTTAACTCAATTAATAAGTGGAAAAAGATATCAAGTAACTAGATTATATGTAAAAACAAATGACAATAGTTTTAGTAAGGAAATTAAGTTAGTTAACAAGTTCCCATTTGTTAAAAATTAAAAAACAAAACCTCAGGGAAATCCTGAGGTTTTGTTTGTTTTTTTAATACAAAATATTTAATTATTTATCTTTATATAAAAGCAATTGTAATCTAGAGATTATTAATTATTTTTTAGAGAAAATTATGGATGTGTTCATTCAATAGGTTCAGGTATTTTTATTTCTTTATCTTCTCTATTTCCTGTACCAACAACTATCCTAATAACTCTATATGTTTTTCCAGATGTTAATCCACTTCAATTTCCTGTATAATTAGAAACAGTTCTAAAACTATATCTACCTGAATAAGTTTTTTCTGTTTTTGTATCAACTTCTTCTGCTATTACTAATATAGTTTCGTCTTGGTTTGATACTCTATCAAGTGGTAAATTCATTTTTGAATGATTACCATTTCTTGTAACTCTTGGTCTATTACCACCTGTAAAGAATCTGAAATCTTGTCTATATCTGGTTTGATCATATAAAGTTTTATATTCATTAAGTGTTTCTATTGAAACAATTGAATTAAATTTCTGAGTTAATTGTTGTTGTTCAGTTTGTTTAGATGGATAATATTTAATATATTCATCTAATAATCTTTTTCCTTCTGGTTCATATTCTTGAACTATAGATGCTTTTATTAGTTCGTCATATAATCTTCTAAAATCATTCTCTGTATCTGCTATGTTATTGTATTGAGTTTTAGCATCATTAAAGTGTAATAAGGAATTTGCTATATCTTTTAATTCATCTCTTAATAAATCAGTGTTTCTAGCAATTATAGTTTCTAATTCTGCAGTATTACGTGTTGAATTAATTTCTAATAAAAGACTTTCTTTTCTGTTTGGGTTACTTGTTAATCTTTTATTTACAATATTTGTAAATCTATTTGTTTCTGTTTTATATGTGTTAAACTCTTCCTTAACCCTTACTATACCATCTGTAGTTGTTTCATTTAACATTAATTGAGTATAATAATCTTTTCCTGTTTGAGGAACCATATTAGCATCTGAATGTGTAATTGTTTCCCTAAATCTAATGTTTTCTA
>NZ_JNKA01000043.1 GCF_000701865.1 Mycoplasmopsis felis ATCC 23391
ATTAATTTAGTTTTTTTACTCATATATAAAACCTCTAATTTTATTTTTATAATTTTATTTATAATAAAATTACATCTATATCTAATCAAAAAAAACAAAGGCAATTTTATAAAAATTAACTTTTGTTGTGTTAAATTGAATATTTTTTGAATTATTCTTCCACAAAAATAAAACCATCACCCTTTTTAATATCAATGATACTGATAAATAAATTGTTATTAATACTTTTTGCTTCTTCAAATAATCCAACTGCATCTAGATATTGAGTATTAGTTGTAATCATAAATTGTTCTTGTTTAGAATAACCACCAGTTATTTTATGAATAGAGAAAGTATATATTCTATGAGTTTTTTCATTAATTTCTTGTATTAATTCAAATGGGTTTGTACAATAAATTTGAGTTTGAACAAGTTTGTATTTAGGGAAAGTTAAATTAACAAAAATAGCATTTACTAATAACATGAATATACCAGAAACAAAATTAGGATTAAAAAATAAATCAAAACCTCATGGTTTATTATAATTAAATATTTCTTGATATTTTTGAATATCACCACCCACCTTGTTTTGTATACTAGAAATAGCAATAGAAGTCGGAATGTATGTTCCTATTATATTAGCAATAAATAATGAAATAATATTTAAGATAAAAAAAATAGATGATATGTCTTTAAATTTAATTTTAGCAGCATAAACACCATATATATCATAACCACCAGTAGATGCACCTAAAATTAATGATGTTACAGTCGCAAGTCCTTGAATTAACCCAAAAGATATAGCATATAAAAATATTGATAATTGTTTAAAATTATCACTTGGATTATTTCACAATACAACTCTTATATTATATTCTTTGTATAGTTGTGATAATGGATTTTCATTTAATAAAGTTGCATCTAAATTAGCAAAAATAAATATTTTTTCTATTCCAGGAATACTAGCAAATAATAAACCTGAAAATGAGTAAATGAATATAAAGTATATATTATATCAAGTGAAATTTTTAGAAATTTTTAAATAAGACAAAATGAATAAAGGAATATTAAATATAAAATACATTATCCAAAATATTATGTCAAATAATATTTTGGAATCTTTTAGATAATAAACTAAATTACCAAAACTTTGTCCTATAGCTTCAGCTCCAAGAGCATATAAACCAGTATTTTGCAATAATAAAACACCAGAAATGGATGCAATAATTCCTATGATTGTTAATGTTAATAATTTTTTTCAAGGAGTATTTATTTTATAAAAAAAACCAAGAATTAATAATGAAGAATTCATTCTTTTACGTGAATATCTTATTTGATTATCTTTCATTTTACTATTTTAACATAAATAAGATTTATATTATATTTAATATAACTTTTTAAGACTAAAAGATAATAAAAATATCCAGAATGTTTCTGAATATTTTCAAAGGAAGTGTAGTTAATTTTGTGTAAATTCTCTTAATAGCAAATATTTAATTTAAAATATTCATATTAGGAGATTTTTTATGCAAAAGAAAAAT
>NZ_JNKA01000044.1 GCF_000701865.1 Mycoplasmopsis felis ATCC 23391
AGTATTCAAAACAAAAAATAAAAATTTCTATATATGTATACATATATAGATTCTAAAAAAATTAAAAATTTGGTCTTCAACTCAGAAACTCAGGAAAAACTAACATTACAATGTTAACTTTTTTGTCCACCTTTAAAAGCAGAAAACGAGAAAATAAAAATCAGAATAGGTAAATTTTATCCTATTCTGTTGTTAAGTTGGTGGAGGTAACGGGAGTCGAACCCGTGTCCATACATAAATATAGTTTACACTTCTACAGTTTAGTTTATTTTTATAATTTTATATCTATAAATAAACAAAAATAAAATATAAAATGTGACTTTAATTCAATTTAATATCTGTCAAAATACTAAATCTATCCTTATAGACCTATCTTATATCCTAGGAAAAACATAAGATAACTTGTGTTTTAATTAAGCAAACGCAAGATTTGATTGATTTGAGTAAAACATTGGTGAAACAAAGTTTACTTCTTGTTTTTGTTCTTTTCCGTTTAAAAAAGCCTAGTAGAAATTATAGTCTTCCACACTACTGCAATATAAACTTACCCATATATGTCGAAACCATTATACCCCCTAATAAAATTTGTGAGTTTTTTGTATTTGCATTTCTTGTTCTTTTTTTGCTATTTTTTCTCTTTTATCATATTTTTTTAACCCTTTACATAATCCTATTTCCAACTTTAATTTTGAATTATTATTAAAATACACTTTCAATGGAATAAGGGTTAATTGTTGAGTATCTAAAATATGTTTTAACTTACGAATTTCATTTTTATGCATCAATAATTTTCTATCTTGAGTTTCATTTGCTTTTACTTGCATGTATTGTTTAAAAAAAGATTCTTTTAAATATATTTCATCTTTGTATATCGAACAATATGCAATATCAATACTAACTTGACTAGCTCTTGCAGATTTTATTTCTCAACCAGTTAAAACTATTCCTGTTTCATATTTATCAATAATTTGATAATCTCGACGAGCCTGCTTATTTGTTGAAATGATTTTCATAAGTTATTTAATTATAAAATAATTTAATTTTTATTAAAAAAATAAAATTATTATTTTAATATAATCATAAATACATAATTAATGAGTTTATATTAAATTTATTAATTTAAATTTTATACATACTTATAAATTTAAAGAATAATAAAAGTATAATATAAATAATAAATGAAGGTAATAATGAAAAAAGTTTTAGTTCCAAAAGTTAGATTTAAAGGGTTT
>NZ_JNKA01000045.1 GCF_000701865.1 Mycoplasmopsis felis ATCC 23391
AATACACAAAAGCAATTAAACTGTACATCTTTCTTATTAATTAAACTATCACCTAAAACCCTTTTATTAATTACAATATCAGGGCCATATAACCTTGAAAAAGGATTTAATTCATATGTATTCCTATGCTTATTATCATTATTATTCTTATACTTCTTAGGCGATAATCAATATAAAAATATTCTTCAAATTTGATTATAAACTTTCCCTACACTTTCTTTATAAGGAATAATAAAGATAAAACCAAATAACATTAAAATAATTCAGCAAACATATTGAGCCCATGCTATTTCAAAATCTTTAAAAATAATTCATGATAAAGTATAAGTTAAAGCACAAATTACAATAATTTCTATAGCATCTCTTACACTAAATCACCTTGTTAACTTAGTCCATCTATTTTTTAATCTCTTAGGTTGAAGCATTATTTTTTCATCCCCACAATTCCTCTTAATATTCCCTTAGATACATCTTTAACAGCATCTAAACGGACTTTTCTTCTATCAGCAGCACCTAATTGCGAAATATGGCTTACTCCCTTTTCTTTTAATAATGAATTCTTAGCATCAGCATATTCAAAACCAACTCTTCCAGCGGCTTTACTATGCTTTAATAAACCAGCACCCTTATTATTAGTATTTAATTCAGTACCAATATATTTAATAAATAAAGCAGATATACCCTTATAAGCACCAATAGAACCAGCCATAAATATCATCTTAATAAATACAGTTATCAAACCAGATACTTGATATATAAGCGGAAAAAATTTAGTATATCTTTTTGAATTATCTAAAGAATCAATAAATGAATTTCCTATATTAATAAATAATGAAATCAATTTTAAACCTATTAAATAAGCACTTAATGATAATAAAGCACTTAAATATTCATCTTTCCAAATCTTAAGTTTCTTTCCTCCATCACCAATAGACCATGGAACAATAACAGGAAAACTAACAAATAAAATCATCATTTGAAATAATTTTGAAATAATATCAAAAACCACCCCAAATATTATTTTTGCTATAATGATTAATAAAACAACACATAAGACAATAAAAACCATTAACCCAATAATTCCACCAGAATTATCATATAAATTAGAATATACACCTATAGAAAACGCTTCACCAATCCCAGT